>NZ_JBIVOP010000027.1:0-68548 GCF_044754175.1 Neobacillus sp. NPDC093127 | reverse complement strand
GTGGTTGGCATAAAGATGGCACCTCCTTTGATTGATACGTCTATCGTACCGGAGGTGCCGACTCGTTTATATGCGTTATTTGATTACGGGCTTACAATCAATTGATTACGTTTGGTAAATTTATTACCTATAGATTAGTGATTACAGCTATGGAAATATGACATCTCTGCCATATTTCAGTGACACTTAGGACAAAAAATAGTGACACCTCTGCCATGGTTAGAGCCACTATATAATATTTTTCGGACTAGACGTGCACTTTACAAGGAGTGGCGGGCATGATAGTCTTTCGGCTAAGCCAGCCCTATGGATGCTGGCTTTCTGGCCAGGAATCCATGCCCGTAGAGGCTCTTTGTAAAGTGACAAACTGATATCTCTAATTACATGCAGAACACATTTTTTTCTGGTGGCTCTTCGATTTCCCTAGTTGCTCAAAACTATGGCACGGATGTCACTCAGTCATGGCAATATTCAATCAATCAATATTCTGTCGCTCAGGCATAGATTTTATTGAAAATATTCTGTATAGTACCTAGTTGTAACCATAAATTAATATTTACAATTGGCCGGGCAATTCACTCCGGCCGTCCTAATCTTTGAAGTGCGGTCATAGAAGTTGTGGAGAAGTTTGATTTGTATTAGCTAGATCGCTTATAACATCAATTTTTGTTCAAAATAGAATACCATAATGGTAAAATAGAACAAGAAGACAAGCAACACCCCTTAACATGTGTGCAAACCAAAATTTTCTATTTTGTGTCTTTTGCATTGAGTCAGCCTACCCATTACAAGATTAGAAAAAATATATTAATGTTTAGCTTGGAAATAATTTAATTGGGAATTCAATCCAATAGATTTTTATCTTTTATCTCCATTTTGAAAGAATAGAAATCTTACCGAAGTAAATAGCTAAGATTTAACTACCCTACTAACTTAAACCAAGAAAAATGCTACGGAATTTAAAAGATCTCGCAGCATTTTATATTTTCTCTAAACGTATTTTTCGTCAATCTCCCTTTTTCTAATGACTTTAGCTGGAAGTCCGTAAGCTAGAACTCCATCAGGAATATCTTTGATAACTGTTGAACCTGCACCAATTAAAGTGCAGTTCCCTATGTTGATTTTTTGGATGATATTAACACCCATTGAAATAGTCGAAAGAGCCCCTATGACAACATTCCCACCAATCGTTACTCCCGGCGCTACAGTTGAGAAATTACCAACTCTTACATCATGATCAATAGCGGATTTTGTATTAATGATGCAATGCTCGCCAATATTTGTATTAGGGTTTATGATAGCACCACCTACAACAACAGTGCCTTCACCGATTTCTACATTTTTGCCGATAATGGCAGATGGGTGAATTGCTGTAATAAACTGAAAATCAGGGTTAATTTCTTTTATTTTTTTTGCGACTAACTTCCTACCAAAATTATCACCTATAGCAATTACTCCTTTTGTAGAACCATAAAATTCTGAGATATTACCGAGTACAGGATACCCCATAACTTTAGTATTAATCATTCCACTTGTGTCCACAAAGATTCCAAGTACCTGATATTTTTTTTGCTTTTCAAGAATATCAATGATGACATTAGCATGACCGCTAGCCCCAAAAACAATTACTTTTTCCATATAATTACCTCTTCATAAACCGCATATAAATTCATTATTATAACTTTCGACTGAACTTACTTTGAATTCGAAATCCTTTACCAATAATTTGTTTAACTTAATCTTTTTCAAACTTATATTGCTTTTTAAAATAATTTTGATACTCTCCACTGACTATTTGCTCCCACCAACATTTGTTATCTAAATACCATTCAATGGTTTGAGCTATTCCTGTTTCAAACGTGTAGGTTGGTTTCCAACCTAATTTTTCCAATTTGGCCGGATCAATTGCGTAACGCTTATCATGACCTAAACGGTCTACTACAAATTCAATTAACTCTTCGGATTTCCCTAATGTGTTAATAATCGTTTTTACCACTTCTAAATTAGTCAGTTCATTGTGACCGCCAATATTATAAACATCTCCGTTGTCTCCCTTATGTAAAACGAGGTCGATTGCTGTACAATGATCAAATACATGAAGCCAATCACGGATATTTTTACCATCGCCATATACAGGAACCTTTTCATCTTTTAAGACACGAGAAATCGTTAATGGAATAAGCTTTTCCGGAAAATGAAACGGTCCATAATTATTAGAACAACGAGTTATATTTACTGGAAGTCCAAATGTTTCGTGATAAGCTCTTACAAATAGATCTGACGAAGCCTTACTGGCACTATATGGGCTATTAGGATTCAAAGGAGTATCTTCAGTAAAGAATGTAGTTGGATTAAAATCTAATTCACCATAAACTTCATCAGTGGATATATGAACAAATTTTGATACACCTATTTGTTTGGAGGCATCTAGTAAAACCTGAGTTCCTATAACATTAGTACGAACAAATATTCCTGGATCTATAATAGAACGGTCTACATGACTCTCAGCAGCAAAATGAACAATATAATCAAACTTCTCTTTTTCAAAAAGTTCAAACATTGCTTTTCGATCAGCAATATTTGCCTTTACAAAATGGTAGTTTTTTTTATTCTCAATTTCTCGGTGCTTTGTTAGATCTCCCGCATATGTCAAAGCATCTAAATTAAAAATATCATACATTGGATACTTATTTACCATATATTGAACAAAGTTACCTCCAATAAACCCTGCTCCACCGGTAATTAGTACTTTTATTTGTGTCATCCATTTCACCCTTCACTATGTAGAATAAGGAGTAGATAGCAAAACTTTATTTTTTATCTTGAAAAACTCATAATACACTTACATATGTTTTATCATTTTATGAATTAGCTATTTCAACCAGATACTTCCCATAATCAGTTTTCATTAATGACTCAGCAAGAATTAACAATTCATTTTTGGTTATATACCCTCTTCTATATGCAATTTCTTCAATACATGCGACGTATAGACCTTGACGTTTTTGGATGGCCGATACGAAGTTTGATGCCTCAAGCAGTGACTCATGTGTCCCTGTATCTAACCATGCTAAACCGCGACCCAAAAGTTCTACTTTAAGCTCTCCTCTTCGGAGGTATTCTTCGATAACTGAAGTAATCTCCACTTCTCCACGAGCAGAAGGTTTTACACTTTTAGCAATTTGAACAACTTTATTATCAAAGAAATATAAACCCGGAACTGCATAAGACGACTTGGGATTATCTGGCTTTTCTTCAATTGATATTGCTCTCATCTCTTCATCTACCTCAACCACTCCATAGGCTTTTGGATCTTTTACAAAACATCCAAATATGATTCCTCCATTGGACAAAGTTGCAGCGCGTTTTAATCGGTTACCAAAATCAGAACCATAAAAAATATTGTCACCTAATACTAAAGCGACTGGAGAATCACCGATAAATTCTTCACCAATAATAAATGCTTCTGCTAGGCCATTAGGATTTTCTTGTATAGCATATTCAAACTTCATACCTAGTTTACTACCATCTCCTAAATGCCTCTTAAACCCCTCAATATCCCAAGGTGTAGAAATAATTAAAATTTCTTTTATACCTGATAACATTAATACTGATAATGGGTAGTAAATCATTGGTTTATCGTATACAGGCAACATTTGTTTTGAAACAGCTTTCGTCAATGGGTACAAACGTGTGCCTGATCCTCCAGCTAATATAATCCCTTTCATCTTAAAATCACCTTTCTAATCTATGCCTTTTATTATCTCACAAATTCTACCAACTTCTTCTAGTGCTAAATCTGCATATAGTGGAAGGGTTAACACCCTCTCAGCAATATATTTTGCAATTGGAGTATCTTGGGTATTATATCTATCTTGATAGCATTCAAAGCTGTTTGTTAAAGGGTAAAAATATTTACGTGCAATTATGTTATTTTCTTTTAGAGCCTCAAATACCTCATCCCTACCACGTCTAAACCCATCAAAAACAACAGGGAAATATGAATAACTGCTTTTAACTCCATTTTGAGGTTCAACTAGCTTAACACCTCTAATACAACCAAGTTCTTCTCTGTATCTTTCGACAATAATTTTTCTTTTACTTATCTCTTTATTAATATGATTTAGGTTGCAAATTCCCATTGCAGCTTGAAACTCATTCATTTTTCCATTACTACCAACATATTGAACACTTTCAGGTCCTGCAATGCCAAAATTTTTAATATTATTTAATTTCTCTCCGTAACCAACATTTTTAAAGGCTACTCCTCCACCTTCAATAGTGTTGAATACTTTTGTGGCATGAAAGCTAAACATGGAAGCATCCCCAAAATTAGCGATTCCTACACCATTAACTTCAACTCCAAAAGAATGAGCAGCATCATAAATAACTTTGAGGTTATATTTTTTTGCTAACTTTTCTATTTCATAAACATTACAGATATTACCGTATACATGGACTGGTATAATTGCAGATGTTTTATCTGTTATTAGACTCTCTAACATATCAATATCCATAGTATAATCATCAGGGTGAATATCACAAAAAACAGGTACCAAACCATTTCTAACAATAGCATGTGTAGTTGATGCAAAAGTAAAAGGAGTTGTAATTACTTCTCCTGATAAATTAAATGCTGCTATTGCACACTCTAATGCCAGATGACCGTTAGTAAACAATGAAATATTTGGAGTTTTTAAATACTTTTCTAGCCCTTCTTCTAATTGTTTGTGTTTTTTGCCCATGTTTGTCAACCATTTACTTTCCCATAAATCCTTAATTTCATCTATATACTCTTCAAAACTAGGCATTGAAGGACGTGTAACTTGTATCTCTTTTGACATGTTTCTTGAATACCTCCAACAAGATGTAATTTTCTTTAATATTTTATCCACCATTTGTGATACTATTTATTTTGCACATGAAATGTAACTTATCTCTCATGCAACAGATTTTATTTTTTAAGATTATTTATGTTATTTTTCAAACTAGTAAATAGCTCATACCAACTATTACTAATACTTTTTTCATCTAATACTAATTTACTAATTCTTTGACCTGTCGTTACATCAAAGTCATTATTAATAAAGTCATTAAAGTTTAAATTACTAATATCATCTATTTTAAATACTTCAACATTTTCGTTTCTCATAGCTTTATAGATTATACCATCGTTATTTAAAAACAACTTTTTACCCATAAACAATAGTAAATAAATATTTCCTAGAGCAGATTGATGCTTATAATCAAACAATGCAATATCAACACTCATCAGATACGTAAGATATTCCTCAGAGGACATATAATTTTTAATGACCTCTACTTTTTCTCCGTATAATTCTATAGCTTTTTGCTCAATTTCTTGTGAATAAGAATCATCCCCGTAACTTAGTGGAATTGAAATGATAATGTTTTCTTCTTTAAATTTTTCTAATTTCCTTAATAAAAGCTCATGATTTAAAAAAGGATAAGCGGAATGTCCGACCATAATTTTAACCGGCTTTTTTTCAAAATTTCCTTTATATTGATTTATTACACTTCGAACTTTTTCCAATCCGTATCCAAGGCCATAAGGCGCTTTTACAACTTTTACTTCATTACCATAAATTCTATTAATTTCATATCTATCATACATAAAACCTATACCAATCGAATTAAACAATCTTACTTTATATCGCTGTGTTAAATCAAATACTATATTAGCTAATATTCTTCTTACTTTTTTATAAAAATTTAATTCATCCATAAATTTCGTTCTTCTGTTATAAAGGTCACTACCCCACACACACCATATAATCTTTTTAGCAATATTACTATTTAAATATACGAATTGTTTACGTGTTAAACTTAAGGAATGCATAAATATCCAATCATAATCTAATGCTAAACGATTAAAATTACTCATTTTTTTATCTAAGATACTAACATTTAATTTGACGTTTAAATATTGTTTTGATACATCGTAACTTTTTTTATCGCTAAAAACAAACGTATGTTCGTCTAGATTAAAATAATTCTCATTATTAATCATTTCTACAATCATATTATTATAAATAAGTGAAGGCATAGTCATAATGTGTAAATATTTCACCGCAAATTATCCCCTCATGTTCTGTTGTTTAACTTTATTCTTCTTTTATTAAAAAGGCTAACTAAATATATTAAACTTTTCAGTTTAAACACATAAGAACCAGCTATATAAATTAATGCGCCAATTATTATTTGACTAAGAATAGTGATCCATACATTTAACATTAAAAATTTTATACTATATACGATAATACCCATAATTATTGAAAGTAACAAAGACGGTAATATGTCCCCCCATTGTTCTCTAATACCATAGTTGATTAATCTTTTATTCGGCCAAGCATTAATAAATGTAGATACAAACGAGATCAATGCACTTCCTAAAATTATTGCATATGCACCAAATGGTATACTAATTAATAACACTACTACTAAGAATGTTTTTTTTATTACCTGTAATTTTAGACTTATATCACTACGTCCGATTGCACCTATGGCCTCTACATTGGCGGTATGCAATGGCCAAAATGAAAATGTAATAGCAGAAATTTGCATGAATATTACACTTGGTAACCATTTTTCTGTGAGTAGAATAACCGTAAGTGGCTCTGCTGTTGCTGCCAATCCAATCATCACTGGAAAAACTATAAAAGAACTTGTAGTTACTGATCTTTTAACAATACTTTTAACTTGTTTCTTATCATTTTGACAAAGAGAAAGAGCTGGAAAAATCACACTAGTTATTGGTCCATTAATATTGGTAGCTACTAAATTTGGTATGTTTTGCCCACGATTATAATATCCCAGTATTTCTTTATTAAAAACTTTACCAATTACTAATAATGATAAGTTATTTGAGATAACTTCGATTATTCCTGATATTAATATTTTAGAACTATAACTAAACAATCCCTTTATTCTTTTTATAGAAAACAATAATTTAGGCCTCCATTTAACTACAGACCATAATACAATTGTAGAAATCACATTACTGGTCAGATTTGAAAATACTAATGCCCAAACACCGAATCCTTTATACGCCATCAGTATCCCAATAAAACCCGAACATATCACACCAACAAGACTTGAAAAAAAACTTTTTTTAAATTTCATGCCTCTTGTTAAAACTGCATACTGTACAATATTTAAAGCACTAAATATTAATGTTATTGCTTGAACTCTTAGTATTGAAATCAGGTTAGTATCATCATAAAATGAAGCTATTATAGGTGCTGTAAAGAATATACCTAAATACAAACCTAATGATATAAATAAACTTAAATAGAAGACAGATGAGTAATCAATTTCATCTACTTTCTGTTTCTGAATTAATGCGGAGCCGAATCCACTATTGACGAATACCTGTGAAATAGTTATAAAAACAATAATTAGAGCTAATAATCCATAGTCCCTAGGTGATAGTAATCTAGCTAAAATTATTTGAACTATAAATGTTATTAATAGTGAAGCATTCTGTTCAAGAAACTTCCATATTAACCCTGAAAAAATCTTTGATTTTAAACCTATATTATTTGGGTTCATAATTAATCCTTCGTAAAATAGTTCTTTTTAAACGTCTCTTTGGTGTTGATAAAAGATATATCATTTTATTAAAAATACTAATAATATTTTTTTCTGCAAACATTATTTTTATTACTACATTAAAATTCTCTTTTGTTCTATTTTTTATAAATTTAGCTATTGCAACTCCCAAGATGCGGTTTGGATTTAATTTTACTGAAAAGTTTTCTAGAGAATATTTACTAAGCATTACCCACATTAAATATACTTCATAATATGGGTTTCTCCTCGCAATATGAGACGTGAAACTTGACCCAGTTTCAGAACGTACTAATCTATAATCACTCATAATTTCATTAATACAATAAATCTTCCCAAGACCTAATAATATTAAGTTTATTGCTGTATCACCAATAAAGTTATGGGCTTTATAAATAATGCTAAAATCATGCTTGGGTTCTAAAAATATGTTTCTGTAAACAAATGTAGAGGTTTGTCCAGCAAGCATTCCATTTTTTAAATGCGAAAATTTGTATATTTCATCTGACAAATAAAGGGTCTTCCATAAATCAAATTCACCACCATATAATGGTTTTCCATTTATATCAACATATCTACAATAGTGGGATGTACAAATATACTCTTTATTTTCTTCCAAAAAATCAACCTGTTTTTGTAGTTTTAATTGATCAGTCCAATAATCATCACCCTCTAATTGAGCAATGTATTGACCTTTACAATTCATGACAACATCATATAAATTTTTTGTCGCTCCAATATTCCTTTCACGAAGTATCATTTTAAATTTATTTGGGTACATTTTTTTATATTCTAAAAGTATCTTTTGAGTGGAATCTGGAGAGCAATCATCTCCAATTACTATTTCATATTCAAAATTTACATTTTGACTCAATATACTTTCTATTGCTTTTCTTATATATTGCTCATGATTGTATGTGATAACAGCTATGCTAACTTTCACCATAATTTTATAATCCCTTCATTATGCTATTTCAATATTTCTGTACTAATTCAATTTCAATTTTTGTCTACCAATCTATCAATTTGCAATATATACATAAGGTCTTACTTTTCTATTTATTCACCCTTTTATAATCTAGTCCCAAGTGATCAAAAACATTTGTAAACCTACAAAACCATGTATGATCATTTTCCGCACGTTTGCGTGCTGCTAGTTTCATGTTCATTCGGATATTTTTGTTTTGTGGTTGAAGATAGAATCTCGCCTTTTCTATTAATTCATCATTTGACCTATAAAAAATAATCTCTCTATCCTCTTCAAAATAATCAGCTAACTCTTCGAAGTATAAGCACATCTGTAAGCCACCACTCATTGGTATTTCAAAACCTCGCAAATTCACAATATTTACAGGGTGTTTTAAAACACCAGTATTTCGGGCGGCAGTACTTGATAATGATATTGCATAATTTGAATATAATGTACTTAAATCTTTTAAATCAACTGGAAAATGCTGTTCTAAGAACCTACTAGTTTTGTTCAATTCTATATTTCCATTAATCTTTTGTTTTAATGCACCAAGTATCACACGTCTACCTATACTGAATCTCATGAGATTATACGCGGGATGAATATAATCTTTAATTGTCATTTTTTCGCTAATTATTTTTGGCCCCTTTGAGTTGCTTGAATATAGGCTAACCTCGACTTCATTATCTAGTAAAAGATTAATCATATTAACTCTACTTCCATATGGTGTGCCAATAAAGGCAACTCGCTGAATTTCATCGTTATAATTTGGTTTGAAAAAATATGGATTAGCAGCATATGGAAGAACGATTGTGTTAGCACCCCAGCGGTTGAACATTTCATTTGTCTCTATTGAGGTTAGCCATACTAGATCAAAATATTTAACAATATTAGAATGATCAAATGGAACAATTAGATTATCGAAGCAAATAAGTAATGTAGGTATGCCTTTTTGCTTAACCTTTAACAAAGTTTGAACATAAATGTCTTTACTTCCATGTGGGGTCATAAATAAATCATAATGATTATTCTGTATATGCTGCATTAATTTTTCATTAGCTTCTTCAATATTATCAAATACTAGCGGATTGAAAACTTCAATATTACAATCATGTCTTTTAAGCTCGTCGAAAATATGAACTCTTTGCCATTGATACATCATTGTATCTCTTTCTTTGAAATAATATAAAATTTTCATTGATTATCTCCCATTAATTTTCTTACAGCATCCTAGGTATAAGCTAGGGATGACAATATTATAGAGGATGGATGATTTTCTACTAACCTAATTCATTTAATTTATCTTACGCACATAATCTTAAACAGTCATCTAGGAGCATAGCTTTTTGCTTAACTTTATCGGACTTCTCCTTTTATTATCATCATTCATAGTAGTATAGGAGAACAAGTTATGGATTTTTATAATGATATTGAAAGATATATTTATTATTTTCAGTTAGTTATTTACTCTCTTAGAACATAAGTTATTCCTAATTCTTTACGTTTTTATACTCTGTTTTAATCAACATGGTAGCTATAATAATGGCATTCCAAAAGAACCTCTTATTTATTCCATCTATAAAAAAGGAAGGTGTTAACCCAGAAACTAAAATTATTGTAGCTAGCGGTATTTCGTATTTTATTGCTTTTCTTATAACAGATAGAATTGGAAAAGTAAAAAGTAAAATACCAACTATGCCAATTTCTAATATCATAGTTATGAAAGTATTATGAACTCCCATTATAATTCCACCCCATCCCCATCCAAGGAAAGGTTTTTCTTTTGCCATTGCCATAGCATTGTCCCACAGTAAATCTCTCCCAGATCCCGAAGAATAGCTGTCAAAACCAAACAATCTATTATATGTTGATATTGGTAAAAAGTATTGGGTAGCAAGAAAAATTAATGATAGAATTAAAGAAATTAAAAAGAGGTTTTTTATATTCTTAATTATGTTATTTTTCTTGATGTCAGATAAAAATAACAAGGCAACTATTCCAGCAAGTAACGACACCAACCCTCCTCTGGACCCTGTCAAGGCAATTCCTAAAGCATTAATCACTAGAATTACAAAATATTTTATATTCCAATTCTTTTCATAAATTATATAATAGAGTGCAATACTGAAACCAACTAAATAGAAGGCAGCCACATTATTGGGGTCAATTTGATTGCCTAGTATAGTTAACACCCTTCTTGACTCTACTCCAAGATATTCTTTTGAAAAAAACAAACCCAATAATGCCATGCTAAAACTGGTATATAATGAAACATCTACTATTTTACGTATAAACTTATAATCGAAATTTACCATTGTCATTACAATAAAAAAAGCAACCATACCTAGGTGTACCGATAGTTGAGTTAATACATTTTCAGAAGTGTAATAACTGTACTGTCCCCAGAGTATAGATGTTATTTTAAGTGTCAACCAAGCAAGCATCCACCAATGAATAGATTGAATCTTGAACCTTTTATACTCAAAGAAAAAAAATATGATAAGTAAAAATATAAAGTATCTTGTATAATTTCCAATAATAAGATTTAAATAACCCTCATAAAAAGAAAGGATGATGTAAATGTATACAAGAATTCTTTTTAACTTACCTGGATATATATAATTATAGTGACTTTTTTGACTAATATTATTTATTGATTCCACTTAGCACCAACTCTCTCTTTAAATTAGTATTTCTTCAAACAATGATTTCCACTGATTTACAATTTCATTTATTTTATATTGCTCACAAATTTCTTTAGAAAAATAAGACATTTTTATTCTTTCCTCTTGATTATCAATCAGGAAAGATATATTGGATATCATTTGCTGTTTATCAAAAGATTCGATTAAAAATCCATTATCACCATTACGTATTATCTCATTTGGACCTGTTAAAACATCAAAACTTATTAATGGCAACCCATGTGCCATTCCCTCAAGTAGTGACATTGGAAAACCCTCATACCTAGATGTCATAACTAAAAATGCATAGTCAGGATAGTGCTTATATAGATTGTTAACAGAGCCTTTTAAAAATAGTTGATTTTCAAGTTTATACTCTTTAATCTTAGTTTCTAATGTATTCCTTAATTCTCCGTCCCCGTATATATCCCAAGTCCAATCTCTATTTTTATGCAAAACATTATTAGCGATATCGATTAATAGTTCAAAATTCTTTTGATAAGAAAACCTCCCAACGCTAATTATTTTCTTTGAATCAGCTTTGTATTTTTTAATGTATTTAAAAATCTCCTCATCGATAGGATTATATATCTGTATTACATTGTTATTTCGATATTTTTCCAAATACATTTTTTGATCATGTTTTGTTAAAGTTACAACTTTGTTAGCTTTTTTTGCACCAATTCTTCTGCTTAACAATTGGTATGAATGGTCTTTTGAATTTCTTACGTTTGAATGTTCCCAGCAAATGGTCTTTGTTTTTGTCCCAATAGAGCTTAAAATTGTAATTGGATAATAAAGTGCCCCACAAGCGACTAAAATATCAATATCGTTATTTAATAGATACTTTCGAAGCTTAGATATGCCACCATTCAAAATACCCTTTGTCATATTAATTGGTTTTTGAAATAAATAATCCTGTTTAATTCTCAAATCCAACACATAATTTTTCTCTTTTTGATTATTATAGAAACTTAATGTGTGTACTTTATACCCTTCACTTTTACAAATTTCATTTGCTAAAATAGAAGTTACTCGGCCTATTCCTCCTGTCCCTGAGAATCCACCAAGCAAAAAACAAACGTTCATTATTCTAGCCCCTTTAGTGACAATATTATATTTTGTATCCTTGTAGGTTTTTATTTCATGAATATCTGCGAATTTCTAGCTCGCAAATCAGTTATTTATGAGAATTACTGTTAACTCATTCTCATACTCCATTTTAGCTTCAAGTAACTGTGTTTAGTATTTTGGCAAATAAAATCTTCATTTATCCAAATCACTTTCAATGTACTTGAGCTATACTTTCATGTTACTTCAGTCAAAACACGTATAACCGATGCCGGCTTACTTCAGCTTGGAGATTATTCTTAAATACCACTTTTCCTTTTTATCTACCTTGTCAAATAACTTTATCTTATAATTTGTATGAACCCTCAAACCGACAGATATTTTTGGTATCTAGAACAAGCTTGTTCTTAATCAGATTCAAATTGTTTTTAATATGATTATGTCCCACCATAATAACAAGGATTTCTATCTCATTTAAAAAGTCTTCAAAATTCATATACTGATGGTCTACAATTCTTTGTTTTACAAAGGGGTCAAACACTTTAACTCCAAAAGCCAAGTGCTCATCCATTCGTTCTAATAATTGAAGGGTAGGGCTTTCCCTTGTATCGTCAACATTTTCTTTATATGCTAATCCATACAGACCAACTTTTGAAATATCTTTAATATCATGATCTCTCATAATATCTCTGATTCGTCCTAATACGTGTCTAGGCATGGAGTCGTTTACTTTTCGGGCAGTTAGTATAAGATTCGTTAGATCTGGATAGTCTCCAACCAAAAACCATGGATCAACTGAAATACAATGACCCCCAACACCTGGACCTGGTTCTAATATATTTACTCGTGGATGTTTATTTGCAATTTTAATAATCTCATATATATTCAAATTATCTTTACGGCAAATTTTAGCTAATTCATTAGCAAATGCAATATTGATATCTCTATAAGTATTCTCTACTACCTTAGACATTTCAGCTGATCTAATATCAGTTACGACAATTTCTGCCTTACAGAAGTTTGCATATAAACCTTTAACTCTCTCACCAATTTTGAAATTATCTGCTCCAATCGTTCTTGAGTTATGCTCAAGCTCGTAGATCATATTTCCTGGAATAATTCTTTCGGGAGCATGTAACAAATGTATATCCTCCCCAATAACATAACTTCTTTTTTCTATTTCAGGGCGAATATATTTATCAATTGTCCCTGGTGAAATTGTTGATTCAATTATTATTGCTGCACCTTTTTCACAAACATCAAGTACGTTATTCACGGCTGAAATAACATACTTTGGATCAAGTTTCTTACTTTCTTTGATAAAGGGTGTTGGGACCGCAATTATATAGGTATGTGTCTTTTTATATTCGGTTGTAAATTCAATTCCATTTGAAAGAGCGTCTTCGAAAATTTCTTTTAACCCTTTTTCTTCAAAAGTAAGCTTACCTTCTTTTAATAAGTTTACTAGATTAGTATTTTTATCAGTTCCTACTACTTTAAGTCCTCTTTTCGCAAACATCAAAGCTGTAGGTAATCCTATATATCCTAATCCTATAATGTTTATCATATATACACCTACCTATAAAATTTCTTATACTCATCGAAAAGTGTTGCTGTGTACTGTTTTGCTATTTCTTCATAATCATAATTCTCCTTCACATAACTAAACGCATTTCCTGCTACAGTACGATATTCTTCTTGTGATAATTTTGCAGTCTTTAATATCTTTTCCCTAAAATCATTCACTTCATCTACCTTGTAAACAAAACCATTATTATGATTTAACCTATCAATGTTAATATTATTATCTTCCGCTACCACTGGTAATCCACAAGCCTGTGCATCATAGAAACTTAAACTGCATTGTTTGGGAAACACACATAAATCCGCCATTTGGTAAAAAGCGGGTAGTTCTGTATATTTTTGTGTCGAGAACCTAATAATTCTATTTTTGGATCTTTTAAATATTTCATCCACTTCTTTTTCATAAAGACTATTAGAATTTCCGACAACAACAAGTACTATTTTTTTATCAATATCGAAACTATTTTCAAAAGCTTTCGCCAAGAGTTTTCCACCCTTAGCCTCTGTTAACTTACCGGTATAAACAACAACAAATTCATCTTCCTTAATGTTATATTGTTCCCTAAAAATTTTTTTTACTTTTGAATCAGGATGAAACAGTGTTGTATCTGATCCAAAAGAAATGAATGGAGTTTGTTCTTCTGGAATCCCTAGATGCTTATTAACATAATTGTCATCTTGTGTTCTAATTACTATTAACTTATTCTTTATTATAATTGGAGTAACAAAGGTCCTGAAAAATAGGCGAAAGATTTTACTTAATGGATTTTTAGATGCCATTTCTAGCATGTGATTATCAAACACAATAGGAATATTAAGTGATTTATATCTTTGTGTAATTCTTATGGAAGATAACGTGTCATTAGTGTGACACATTATCACGTCAGGTTCTAAGTCTTTTATTCTTTTAATATATCCCTTTTTATATATAACACGACCACTTACCACTTTATGAATTGGTAAGCGTATTATTTTAACACCATACTTAGTCATATAAATTTCGTCTTCTTGGATTATGTTATCGTTGTTCCCAAATTCAGCAAAAGTAGGATGCTTATCAATCTTATCTGATGTGAGAATTATTACTTCATGACCTTGTTTTACTTGATATTTAGGTAAAACGTTTATTTGATATCCAAATGAAGGATGGAACATCTCGTCCCAATGTAATATTCTCATACTATCTACCTCTACTTATTTATAATTTTCCGTAAATTTTTTAACATCATTAAAGTCTAAAGATGCTTGTAGTAACTCTGAATCCTTGTAGTTCCACCATTTACTGCTTTGGAGTTTTTCAATTACATCATTACTAAATCTTTTTCTAATAAATTTTGCAGGATTACCAGCCCAAATTTCATACGCTCCAACATCTTTAGTGAGAACTGAACCCATTCCGATTACAGCACCATCTGCAATAGTTACTCCGCTTTTTATTAAAGAATTATTCCCGATCCAAACATCATTTCCTATAACTGTTTTAATTCCGGTAATATAAGGATGGTTCGAAAAACTTTTCCTCATTATATTCTTTCCCTCATGGAACACAGGGGATGTTGATACCCAACCTATTGGATGGTTTGCACCACCAATAATACAATTATCTGCTATTGAGCAAAAAGCCGCTATTTCAGTATTTATAACGGTGCAAAAATTCCCTATATACGAATATTTTCCCAACTCGCTATTAACAATATGGGTTCCAGAACAAACTTTTGATGATCTATGAATTTTAGAATTCCTAATAGCAGGTAAATGGAGTTTTTTAATTATTTTAGATATATAATACAGGAAAGTCATTTGCTTACCTCTCGCTATTTTTTTTCCAAACAACACTATTCACATAATTTGTATAAGATAATATTATTCTTAGTACCTTTTCAGATACATTTGGCTTGCTATAGTCCTCTACATATCTCAATGTTTCTATTCCTTGAGTTTCTAAAATTTCAAGACCCTGAAGTATTCTTTCTTTCTCTAAACCTACCATCATAACCGCTGCCTCTTCCATGGCTTCAGGTCTTTCATGAGCTTGCCGAATATTAAGGGCTCTAAATCCAAGAATAGAGGATTCTTCGCTAATAGTTCCACTATCACTAAGTACCGCTTTTGCTTTAATTTGAAGCTTGTTATAATCATTAAACCCTAAAGGTTTCATAGTTTTTACTAATGGATTAAACTTGACCCCTTTGGCATTTATCATATTTCTAGTTCTAGGATGTGTACTAACAATCACGGGCATATTATATTTCTCAGCAACAGCATTTAGACTATCAACTAAATCTTTGAAATTGGTTTCTGAACTAATATTTTCTTCTCTGTGAGCGGAAATCACAAAGTATTTTCCTTCAGTAAGTTCCAAACTTTCTAATACATCTGATTTCTCAATATCAACCTTTCTAGAATTAAGCACCTCAAACATAGGGCTGCCAGTCTTAATAATTCTATCTGCAGGTAACCCCTCTCTAAGAAGATATTCTCTTGCAATATCACTATAAGTTAAATTAATATCGGCTGTGTGATCCACAATTTTTCTGTTAGTTTCTTCTGGTACTCTTTGGTCAAAGCACCTATTACCAGCTTCCATATGGAATATAGGTATATGTCTTCTTTTAGCAGCAATCGCACATAAGCAACTATTAGTGTCACCAAGTACTAATAACGCATCTGGTTTTACTTCTTCCATAATTGGATCGATTTTCACAAGTATATTTCCTATCGTTTCTACTGCTGTACCTGTAGCTGCATTAAGAAAATAATCTGGCTTTTTTAATTTAAAATCATTAAAAAATACTTCATTTAATTCATAATCATAATTTTGTCCCGTATGAACAAGCGTATGTTCTATTGCGTTTGATTCCTCTAATTTATTAATAACAGCAGACAGTCTAATAATCTCTGGTCTCGTACCAACAACTGTCATGACTTTTAGTTTCTGCATAAGTTATACCTCCAAGATGTAAGTATCCGGCTTTTCAGGGTCAAAGCACTCATTTACCCACATTACAGTGACTAGATCATTTTCTCCCACATTCACAATTGAGTGTGTGTAACCAGTAGGTATATCTACAACCTGTAACTTATTTCCGCTCACTCTATATTCAATGATTTCATCTGATCCTATCTTCCTGAATCTAATTAAACCTTCTCCGCTAACTACTAAGAACTTTTCATTTTTAGTATGATGCCAATGATTACCTTTTGTAATCCCCGGCTTTGATACATTTATGGAAACTTGACCTCTTTCCGGGGTTCTAATAAATTCTGTAAACGATCCTCTGTGATCACAATTCATTTTTAGATCATATGAAAACTTATCCTCTGGTAGAAAGCTTAAATAAGTGCTATAAAGCTTCTTAGTTAACGCATCTTCCATATTAGAAATACTTAAATACTTTCTACTTTCTTTGAAGCTCTTTATTAAATTTGCTAATTTACCAAGTTTGATTTGATGAGTAACAGGAACGGCACAAAAGTCACCTTGAGAAGTAGGATTCCCCTCTAAAGCTCTAAGAAATTCTTCTAATACGTCATCTATATAACAAAGAGTAAGCTCAGCATCTGGATTGTTTATCTGGATATCCAAGTCTCTAGCAATATTGTGGCAATACGTAGCCACCACCGTATTATAGTTAGGTTTGCTCCATTTCCCAAATAAGTTTGGTAATCTATATATGAAAACTTTTACGTCAGTTTCTTTATAGTAATCAAATAATAAGTCCTCTCCTGCCTTTTTACTTCTACCATAAGGATTATCCTTATCTGCTTGGATAGACGAAGTAATTAACACAGGTGCTTTATTACCTGTTTTCTTTAGACTGGCCAGCAACTCAGATGTAAACCCAAAATTGCCTTCCATAAATTCCTTTTCGTTTTCCGGTCTATTAATACCAGCAAGGTGGAATACAAAGTCACAATCTTGTGTGTATTTTTCTAGTAATGAAATATCACTTTCTCTACTAAATTCATATATATCGTAATAACCCTTATTTTTAAGTTCAGCTATAAGGTTTTTTCCAACAAATCCTTGGGAGCCTGTAACTAGAATTTTCATTAATTATTCCATCCCTTATTTCATTACGTAACTTGTTTCTTTCCATTTCTTGAGTTCATCTTGAACATAGTCTAAAGCAAGTAGTTTTTCCTTAATTTGTTCTATATTTAATAACTCTGTATTTTGCGAGTTATATTCTTCTACAGTAGTTAACTTTTTATCCCCATCTACAAAATACTTATCATAGTTTAAATCCCTTTGATCTGCAGAAACCCTGAAGAAGCCGCCCATATCCTCTGCTACTACATATTCTTCTCTTGTTAAAAGTGTTTCATATTGTTTCTCACCAGGACGAGTACCTATTACCTTTATTTCGCTAGTAGCATTAAATAGTTCTTTAATGGCTTGTGCAAGATCCCCAATTAAACTTGCTGGTGCTTTTTGAACCATAATATCTCCAGCTTCTGCATTCTGAAATGCAAATATAACCAACTCTACTGCCTCTTCAAGACTCATTAGGTACCTTGTCATATTAGGGTCTGTTACAGTCAGAGGCTGCCCACTTTTAATCTGTTCAATAAATAGGGGAATAACTGACCCTCTAGAAGCCATTACATTTCCGTATCTGGTACCACAAATAAGAGTTTTCTCTGGAGAAACTGTCTTTGATTTTGCTACAAATACTTTTTCCATCATTGCCTTTGAAATTCCCATTGCATTTATTGGATAGGCAGCTTTATCCGTTGAAAGACAAATCACTTTTTTAACCCCATATTCAATAGCGGCTGTAAGTACATTGTCAGTTCCTAATATATTTGTTTTTACTGCTTCAAGCGGAAAGAATTCACAGGAAGGCACCTGCTTTAACGCTGCTGCATGAAAGATATAATCTACCCCATGCATAGCATTCTTAACACTTGCTAAGTCCCGAACATCACCTAAATAAAACTTAAGTTTCTCGCTCTTATATTGTTTGCGAACATCGTCTTGTTTTTTTTCATCTCTAGAAAATATACGAATTTCACCGATATCTGTATCTAAGAACCGTTTCATTACAGCATTACCAAAAGAACCTGTTCCGCCTGTTATTAATATTGTTTTATTTTTAAACATATTATCTACCTCACTTTTCCGAAATGCATCTCTAATATTTCAACAGAACGTTTAACATTGAATTTTCTTTCTAAATATTTACGTCCATTTAATCCAAACTCAGAGAGTTTTTCTGATTTAGCCATTTCTTTTGCCTTAATAATAAATTCCTTTACATCTCCCGACCAAACCCATTTACCGCAATTGGCTTCGGCAATCATCTCCTTAAGATCAGTAACACTATCTGTAGCAGCAATCACAGGCTTAGCATATTCCATATATGCAAGTATACGCGATGGGTAATTTGGTATAGTGAATCTTGGGTCAAGCACAATCAGTCCAACATCACATTCCATAGTAATTTGTTCGTATTCATTCCTTGGTAGATTCTCAATCACTTGAGCATTGTTGATATTATTTTCTTTTATTGACTGTTCTAACTTATATCTATCCGTTCCCCTACCGATAAAGAGAAAGTACATATCTTTTTCATTCTTGCATTCTTCAATAACCTCGCAAAAGAGGTCTATATACTGAGGTCTGCCCATATTTCCACCAAATAAAAAAACACAGGATTCTTCAGAAATTCCAAACCGCTTTCTCATTGGGAAACCTTCTGGACTTATTCTATTTGTCAATTTCTTAGTATTAGGGAAGATTTCAACTTTTTCTGGGTTTAGCCATGAATTATGATCTAACACATATTGCTTATTGGCAGAAGACATACAACCAATGTAGTCCGCAGTTTGTAATAACCTTTTTTCCTTTGATTTAAAATATCGATGGAAAATACCGTTTCCTTTTATTATTCCTAAATCTACCGCGTTCTGAGGAAAAATATCTTTGAGCATTAGATATGAAGGACAATTGAACTTTTTCTTTGCCCATGCTACCAAACCTGCATTAGTTACTGGTGGTGATTCAAATAAGATAAAGTCAAATTCCCTATTACTTAAATACTTCTCTATACCTTTCTTCATTAGAATCGGTATTTTAAGAGTAGTTAGTCCTTTCTCAATAAAACCAACATCATAATAATTCCCAGTAATAATTCGCAGTACATCAAAACCTCGTTCTTTATTCATTTCAGTATGTTTTTTGTTCTTTGCCTGTTCAGATACAGCGACTGTAATCTCATGACCCGCTTCATGTAATGCTTCAGCTAAATCTGTATAGATTGTAGCTCCCTTACCTGGCTCCGGAAACGAAGTAGCAATGTATAATACTCTCAAAAAAAATCTCTCCTCAATTTCTGCTCCAAACTATTATATTTTGCTAATTAAGCTATAAATTCCATAAGTGGTAGATTTGATGACAACCTACTTGTTTACAACCAACTTTATGGTAAAAGTTAATAGCACCCATATTTCTTTCTTGAGTACCAACTCTAATTTCACTGAATCCACGTTGTCGGGCTTCATTTTCAACCACTTTAAATAAACTTGTACCAATTCCACCCTTAGCAGCATATTTGGATACCGCAATTAACTCGATTACGCACGCATTTTCAGAATATGAATGTAATAGAAATCCATTAATATCACCATTCTCGTCCTTAGATAATGCAAAATATTTATTTGGCTTTTCAAAAGAATTTATTAACCATTGACGATAAACTTGATCCCCACCACGGTTAGCTAATTCGGGATCCTCTGTAAACTTTGAGAATTGAAAGTTTGCTAGTTCTATTACTTGATTTTTTCTTTTTAACGCTTCATGAACTGTAATATTTTTTGGCACATCAAAATGCTCTTCAATTTTTTTTATAAACTGTATATTGACGTCTGCTAAAAACGCATGAGTATCTTTCCCTATCATTTGTGCATTAACAGGTTCTGAATTATGATTCTCAATTGAAATAAACTGATATTCTTTAAAGCTACTTTTCAGTTCATCCCATTCTTTTAATATAAGTGGTTTATGCAAAATAGCTTTTGCACTTGCGACCCCGAAAAACTCAGTATCCCACTTTAAATCATAGAAAGTAACTATTTTCTCTTCCATAACAAGCTCCTAACCTACATCCCCATATTAGAACTTTTATTAGAATTTTTATCAGTCACAAAAATATCTTCACTCTTCAGTACTGATATTGCTGTTTTAAAAAATACTTTTATGTCGAGCCACCAAGATAAGTGGTCAATATAGTAGATGTCATTTTGTATTCGTTCTTTCCAAGGTACCGTATTTCTAAAATAAGCTTGATTATATCCTGTTACTCCTGGTCTAATTTCTAGTTTTCGCTCTTCATTGCCCTCGTAAAGTTTACGATGTTCCGGCAAGTCTGGTCTGGGACCGATGATACTCATATCACCTTTAATAATATTCAATAGCTGCGGTGTCTCATCAAGACTAGTTTTGCGTATAAACTTTCCAATTTTAGTTAGCCTCGGGTCATCTTCTGCATTAAAAGTTGACCCATCTTCATTTCTAAGGTCAGGTGCATTCATTTTCATAGAACGGAATTTATACATCTTAAATACTTTTCCATTCATACCTAACCGAGGTGCATTATAAAAGATTGATCCTTTATCTTGGAAATAAATAATCGGCCCAACAATAATCAGTATTAATAGCCATAATGGCAGAGCTACTATGGCAAGTATTAAGTCAAATAGTCTTTTTAAAAAAATCTTATACATTCTGTCCCCTCACTTGAGAGCCATTACTTAAAACTTTATTTACTATCTTCTTTAAAGTCACAATAATATACTCTACATCTTCATCACTAAGTAGAGTATGCAGTGGCAATGTAATCTCATTCTTATAAACATCAAAAGCATTAGGATAATCCTTAATATCAAACCCTAAATTCTTATAGGCAGTAAACATTGGTAAAGGCTTATAATGAACATTACAAGCTACTCCTGCTTCAGCCATTTTTACAATTATTTCATTTCTCTCAGTTTTCCCAATCCCAGGTATCCTTGCTAAATAAAGATGCCCTGATGAGGCAAACTCATCACCATAATGCTGCAAACTTTGAATACCTAAAGGCAATAGCGCCCTATCATACATCTCAATAATTTCTTTCCGTCTATACAAGAGACCTTTGTATCTTTCTAATTGTATTAAACCAATCCCAGCCATAATATCAGTCATATTGCACTTGTAAGCGGGATAGACAATGTCATATTCCCATGCACCTTTTTGGGTTTTAGCCAAGGCATCTTTTGACTGGCCATGTAAACTATAAAGCATATATTGTTTATATAGCCATTCATCATCCAACCCTAAACCACTGCCCCAAACAACCGCTCCACCTTCAGCTGTTGTCAAATTCTTAACTGCATGGAATGAAAAACAAGTGAAATCTGCAACTTGTCCACATTTCAACTCATTTCTTTCAGCTCCGAAAGCATGTGCAGCATCAGTCATTACAATTACTCTATTAAACAACTCTTGGAGTCCATTATTAGCCTTAAATAGTTCTCGCTTGCTTTCTACTATTTCATATAAAAGATCATAATTACACATCTTACCTGCTATATCAACTGGAATAATTACCTTTGTCTTCTCTGTAATCGCATTAGCAAGTTTTGTATAATCCATTTCAAAAGAATCTGGTGCTGTATCAACTAGAACTATTTTAGCCCCAACATGATCTATAACCGAAGCAGATGCTGTATACGTATATGCTGAAGTAATTACTTCATCACCAGGTCCTACCCCTAAAATTCGGAGGGTTAGTTCCATTGCTGCGGTTGCAGAATTAAGACATACTGCTTTGTTTACACCTACATATTCAGCAATTTTCTTTTCAAACTCTTTTGTTCTTGGTCCTGTAGTAATCCAGCCAGACTTCAACGCCTTTATGACTTCTTCAATTTCTTCGTCCGTAATATCAGGAGGAGAGAAGGGGATGTTCCTTACTTTGGTATCAGGCATTTTTATTTTCCTCACTTTACTTAGGTATTGGTTTATAAAAATAATTATTCTTCTTTAGTCACTTAATACTTAGAGGGATATAAATTTTTATCTTATCCAACTAACTAGTAATCCACTAAAGTCGAAAGAATATTATTAAATATAATTATTTTAGTAACCTTGAGTGCTAGTCTTTAGTTGGTTAGTAATATGATATTCTTAACCAACTAAAGACACTATACTACCCCTACTTCAAACTTAATTGAACTTCTCTCACATCGTTAATCAGAGAATCATCGTTGCTACTTACTACATCTCTCAAATAATTTAAAATATCATCTCTGAGATCCTCATGCTGTAAAGCAAACTCAATCGTCGTCTTCACAAACCCAATCTTCTCCCCAACATCATACCTCTTACCCTCAAAATCATAAGCAAACACTCGCTGAATCTGATTCAACTTCTGAATCGCATCCGTCAACTGAATCTCACCACCAGCGCCAGTTTCCTGCTGTTCCAAATACATAAAAATTTCTGGAGTAAGAATATATCTCCCCATTATCGCCAGATTAGAAGGAGCAGTTCCTTGCTTTGGCTTTTCAACAAAATTATTTACTTGATATCTTCTACCGTCTTGGACCGAAGGTTCAACAATCCCATACCGATGCGTCTCCTCATTAGGAACAGTTTGAACACCAATAACAGATGAATGTGTTTCTTCATATACATTAATAAGTTGTTTTAAACACGGAGTCTCACTTTGGACAATATCATCACCAAGAAGAACCGCAAACGGCTCATCGCCTATAAAATTACGCGCACACCAAACCGCATGCCCTAAACCTTGGGGCTCTTTTTGACGAATATAATGAATATCAGCAAGATTCGTAGCGTAGCGAACCTTTTCCAAAATATCCAACTTTCCCTTTTCCATTAGGTTTTGCTCAAGTTCATGAGCTATATCAAAATGATCTTCAATGGAACGTTTACCCTTACCAGTAACAATAATAATATCTTCAATCCCCGAAGCCACTGCTTCTTCAACAATATATTGAATCGTTGGTTTATCAACGATTGGTAACATCTCTTTGGGCATTGCCTTCGTTGCCGGAAGGAATCTTGTTCCCAATCCAGCAGCCGGTATAATTGCTTTCCGTACTCGTTTCATGAAAAATCCACCTTTTTATACGAAATCAAACCGAGAGGTTTGAATCTATTAATCAATTATTTTATTTAACCGCAACTAAAGCAGTTCGCCGTTCATACTTATTATTAGCAACTGCAATCAAAGTATCATGCATCTCCATCTCACTCATATCTAACAAACTACCAATTAAACGGCGCAACTCCTCCGCCCGAATAACCTTCGCCTTCCCAATATGAATCTTCGGAAATACCTGTTCAGGATGCACCTCATTCTCATTAAGAAGTTCCTCGTACATCTTCTCTCCAGGACGAAGTCCTGTGTACCTAATTCCGATTTCTTCTATAGAATAACCTGACAGCTTAATAAGGTTTTTCGCAAGGTCAACAATCTTAACCGGCTCCCCCATATCTAAAACAAATATCTCTCCACCACGAGCAAGCGACCCCGCCTGAATCACAAGCCGTGAGGCTTCCGGTATCGTCATAAAATACCGCGTCATTTCAGGATCCGTCACCGTTACCGGTCCGCCAGCCTGAATCTGTTTCTTAAACAGCGGAATCACACTGCCGCGGCTGCCAAGTACATTCCCAAACCGAACCGCCACAAACTTTGTTTCACTATTCTGAGCCAAACTCTGAATAATCATCTCCGCAAACCGCTTCGTCGCCCCCATCACATTCGGAGGATTCACAGCTTTGTCCGAAGAGATCATCACAAAAGTATGAACACCGAAGGTATCAGCAGCTTCGGCAACATTCTTCGTCCCCAAAATATTATTCTTCACGGCCTCGCGAGGATTGTATTCCATCAACGGAACATGCTTATGTGCCGCTGCATGATACACAACAAACGGGCGATGCTCATCGATCACATCAAACATTCTTGCCCGGTCCTGAATATCCCCAATCACTGGAACAATCTCAATTTGACCTTGGTATTGCCTGCGGAGCTCCATATCAATCAAATAAATGCTGTTCTCACCGTGACCAACCAAAACAATTTTACTAGGATTAAACTTGCAAATCTGCCGGCAGATTTCCGATCCTATCGAACCGCCCGCTCCGGTAACCAACACTGTTTTTCCTGACACCCGTTCTGAAATGCCTGCGATATCTAACTCCACCGGTTCCCGTCCTAATAAATCCTCTACCTGAACATCGCGGAAATGATTAACGGAAACCTTTCCTGTCATTAAATCTTCCAGCATCGGCATGATTTGCGTCTTCGCTTTTGTTTTCGCACATTCATCAAAAATCCGCTTTAATTCATTTTGCTTTAACGACGGAATCGCAATCACAATATTGTCGATACATAGCTTCGTTACCGCCTCTTGGATCTGAGTAGAATCGCCAAACATCGGGATATTTAATATCTGCAGCTTGTATTTTTTCGGATCATCATCGATAAAGGCAACTGGCTCTAGCTCCGTATCCGCACTTTTCTGCAATTGCCTGGCCACCATGACTCCGGCAGCACCCGCACCAATAATGAGCGTCCTTTTTTTCGAGGTATCTCCCCTTAAATAGTTATCGCGAATCATTCGCCACACAAAGCGCGAACCGCCAATCGATAATACATACAGCATCCACGTTGTTATTAACGCTCTAACGTATATCTCAAAGTGGGCTATGTATTGAATAACCGCAGTCGTCAACACAGCGAATGTTACTGCCTTCACAATCGCCAGTAACTCCCCGACACTCGCATATTCCCACGCCTTATTATAAAGCCGGTAATAGCTAGCAAAAATATGATGACAGACCACAAGTGTTATCCCGCTTATGACCATAACGAATTTTGTTTCAATGATAATTGACGGATGTAATGGATAATAACTAAGATATAATGCCATTAAAACAAGACAAGAATCTAATATCCCTAACGTTACAAGCCTAGTTCTGTAAGTCACTCATCATTCCCCCTTTTATATTTTTTTCGTCTACCTAAACAGTCCTGGCCAAAAAAATAAATACCTAATGAAAACGCAAGTGCCTGACCACTTATTCTTTCATTAGATATTTATTATTGTAAATTTGTTTTTTAGTGGGCATTTAACCCAATCTCACATCATCCTTCTGGCGACCTGCGCCTAAGGGCCGAAAAGGCCCCACAGCATGATCGAGTGCCCCCATGGATAACGGACAGGGAAGCATCGCCGTAAAGAAGGTGAAGCCTGATTCATGATAAGAGAAGTATTCTTATCGGCTAATAGGTTAACTAACAACTTCTGAGTCCAACATGCCCGAAAGGGCAGGTCGCGGGACAAAAGTGGATATTGACGGTAAAAAGCATGAAGATAAGTCTTATTAACTAAAAAATCCCAAATATCTTCTTCTTCTTCCTAACCCGCTCCGGCACTTCCTTATAAACATGACTGCCCCCAACCACCAGCGCTGCATTTTCTTGAAACAAATAAACCATTTCATTCCCATACTTCGCCTGAATCACATCGAATGCCTCTCTCATCTTAAACGTCCGATTCCCCATATTATGGGCATCTGAAGCAATAAAATGAGTTAAGTTCGCCTCGATTAACTGGTGTGTAAAGTGCTTAATCTTCTTGCCAAAGTCGCCGGAAACGCTCGCTGCCGTGACTTGCGATAGTGCGCCCTTTTTCACAAACTGATACAGAAGATCCGGCTGTTCGACAATCTGCTGATTCCGCTCCGGATGGACAATCACCGGCACGAGCCCTTTCAGCTGCAGTTCATAAAACAACTTCTCCGTGTATCTCGGGACATGGCTCGACGAGAACTCGACCAAGACATTTTGGCTGCCATTAACCGCGAGGATCTCTCCTGATTCGTAACCGTCGGCCAGTTCTCCATAGATCCGTGTTTCCTGTCCAGCTAAAATCTTCAAATCTATCTTTTCTTGTTGTAATGCTCGATTCAATTCTTCGACACCAGCGATAATCCTTTGCTTCGGATTTTCGTACTGATTATTCAAATGATGCGGCGTGGCGACAATCGTGCGGATTCCCTGCTCGACAGCTTTCCGCGCCATTTCCAAACTCTCTGACAAATCCTGTGCCCCGTCGTCAACGCCCGGCAATATGTGACAGTGCAAATCAATCATAAGCCACACCCATTTCCGTTAAACTTTTATCTTATTAAGACTAACACGGTCGAAAGTCCTAGTAAAGGGGGGGATTTTGTCGAAATTTGTTACTTTGCACCATAATAATAGTAATAATCACTATTCTTAATCTCTTTATGGTTCAACACGACACCAAGCAGCTTACTTTGCGCGTGGTCAAGCAATTCTTTTGCCTTCTTCGCCTGCTCGATTTCTGTCTTCTCACTATAGACAACGAGAATCGAACCATCACACTTATTCGCGAGAATTTGCGGATCTGCTACGGCCAATAATGGCGGAGTATCTAAGATACAATAGTCAAATTGCGCCTTTACTTCCTCCATAAATTGCTCCATCGATTTCGAACTTAATAATTCAGCCGGATTCGGCGGCACCGGTCCGCTCGTTAACACATATAAATCCTGCTCTTCTGTTTCAACAACCGTTTTTTCGAGCGTCTTTTGCTTCGTTAACACGGTGGTAAACCCAAAGCGGTTATCCTCACCAAATGTATGATGAACCGTTGGCTTACGAAGATCGGCATCGACTAATAGGACTTTTTTCCCAAGCTGGGCGAAGGTTACGGCAAGGTTAGCCGCTGTCGTTGATTTTCCTTCTGCCGGTCCTGATGAGGTCACCATAATTGTTCTGATTTCTTCATCAATCGCGGAATATTGGATATTCGTGCGAATCGTCCGGTACTGCTCCGAAATCGGCGACTTTGGTGCAATCGCTGTAATCAGCTTTCTGCTTGGGTCTTTACTTGTTTGTGTCTTCTTCTGCTTACGAGCCAAGGGTCTCACCTCTTAACGTTGATTTTCGCGCCGCCCGCTTCAATTTCAATTCTTCGATTTGCTGGTCATCAATCGTGGCAATAACCCCTAGAATCGGCAAACCTAAGATTTTTTCAACATCTTGCTCGTTTTTAATCGTGTTATTGAAATACTCCAGCAAGAACGCAAGGCCAACCGCTGCCATTAACCCGACGACAATCGCAATCGCCACATTTAATAACGGTCTTGGTTTAATCGGCGCCGGATTTTCCGAAATATCCGCTTTTGCTAAAATACTGACATTATCAACCTTCATAATCTTCGGGATTTCTTTTTGAAATACTTCGGCTGTTTTGTTGGCAATTTGCGCTGCCACTAATTTATCCGGGTCTTGAACAGACAAGTTCACTACCTGCGAATCCTTTTCGCTGCCAACGGTAATCTTTCCTTTTAACTGAGAAGCCGTCATTTTTAAATCAAGCTCGCTCACGACGATATCTAAAATCGCCGGGCTAGTGATAATTACATTATAGGTATTAATCAATTGAAGGTTTGTTTGTACCTCACTTGGGCTATAAACACTTTGTTCATTTTTCTGTTGGTTGACGAGAATTTGTGTAGAAGCTTGGTAAATCGGGGTCAATAAAAAGTAACTAACCACACCACTTACAATGGCAGCTATTAAAGTTATCGACACGATTAGAAGTAATCGTTTTTTTAAGGTCTCAAGCAGCTCTTTTAAACTAATAGTCTCTTCCATTTCGGCCTCCTAATTTTATCACTACAAAACATAGAGTATTATATCACAATTTGTCAGCTTTTACTGTAATTTGTCAAATTTAATATTACATACTCTATTAAACACCCATTTGTAAGATATTTGAAGAGGAAATTAAAAAATGGTAAAAATTTCACCTATTTACAGAGGATCTAGCAAGTTAGCCAGCCGAACGAAAGACCTAAATAGAGTAGGCTCCCCGCCTCATTGCTCATTTCCCCCCCCTAACCCAAGCAACTCTTCACCGCTAGACGCCTCCCCTGCCAGTAATAAGAGGGAATTCGAAATTGGTATTAATTTAACACCAATCTTCCAAATATTAACAAGTTAATACTTCAAACTAAAAACATAAAAAAAAAGAGGTTTCTAACCTCATGAAAACAAACTCATTTCCCGATTAACCTGTGCACTGCTTGAATTTGTAATTTGGAAATATGGGCGGTCTTTTCCGAATTGGAAAAATGGGCGAGGTAGGTATCACCGAACGCTTCAATCTTGACGATTTTTCTCAGATTCACCACGTACGAGCGGTGGGTTCGGTAAAAGTAATTCGGCAGGCGTTTGGCGATATCCTGAAGGGAATCGGCGGACTCCACCTGATCCGCTTCCAAATGGATGATCGACTTTCTTCCTTCTTTCTCAACATAGACGATCTCTTCCATCGCAAGATAAAGAAGCGCTTGATTCGATCTTATAGCAAGCTTCCTGAGAGCGGCTGCTCCCTGCTTCGCTTCCAAGCGCTTGTGTAATTGCAGACCAATCCTGGCCTTTTCTAAGGCAATTAACAGCCGGACCTTCTCGATTGGTTTGACAATATAGTCGACCGCTGAGAGATTAAACGCCTCCACCGCAAACTCATCATACCCCGTCGTAAAGATCACCTGAAGAGATGGAACCATTTCCTTACACAGCTGTGCTGCCTCGATGCCGTTGATCCCTGGCATATTAATATCCACTAATACAATATCCGGCTGCTTCTTCCTGACAAGCTCAAGCAGCTCTTCACCGCTAGACGCCTCCCCTGCCATCACATATCCAGGAAATAACTGAATATAGTGGCCAAGCAGTTTTTTCGATGACAGGTCGTCATCCGCGATCATCACGTTCAGATTCTTCATGCCACCACTCACTTTTACACGCTAGTATTGATGCCGCTGCACCCCCATTATTTTACACCAATTTCGGGACAAAATGAAGGAGCAGTACGTTGTGTTTTAAGTGGGGACTGATACTTCCGAAAGACCGTCTGGGCGGTTAGTTTTTCCGGTTTGCCTAACAGGTAGCCCTGAATAATCGGCACATCGATGTTGATGGCCGCAGCTAAATCGTCGTCCTCTTCAATTCCTTCTAAGATCACGCCCATTTTGTACTGTGCATATTGAAGTAACAGCGAAATGATTTGCTGTTTTTCCGGCGACGTCGATAGTCCGATGGAAAAGTAGCGGTCCAGCTTAATGTAATCCGGGGAAAACTCAATCATTTTTTCTAACCCCGTTGCCCCTTTGCCGACATCATCAAGTGCGATCTTCATGCCGAGGTCTTTAATCAACGAGATTCTTTTCTTAAATTCAGGAAGAGCCCAGCAGGATTCTTCTTCTATCGTTTCATTTAATTCAATGACGACCCGCCCGCGAACGAACGGAAATTTTTTTACTAACTGATTCATGAATTGGTGAAAATGAGGATGGAGCAATGTTGATGGATAAAGATTGAGAAACAGCAGCCCCTCCGAAGGCTTTTTTAACGGAAACCGGCTGATCGCTTGTGCGAATGATCGTGTGTCAAGCTCGTATAACATCCCTTCCGTTCGGGCCGAAGCGAAGATCTGCTCAATATTGCCGCCGCCATAGCCCCCAGGAAACCGCAGCAATGCTTCATAACCAAAAATACTCATGGCGTCTACATTCCACATTGGCTGGTAAACATGTTCTATTTTTTGAAGGAGTACATCACTGATTCGACCCACGCTCATAACCAACCCGCCATTTCTGAAAGAGAATTTTTAAAATTCGTAAAAATTACCATAGCTTTTTATCATAAAGGATTTGTCATCCTTGTTTAAGTCGTTCAGTTTGCATGCTTGATTCTTGTTTCAAAATAATCCCAAAATGTTTCAACGGTGACAATAATCCGGTTGTGCTCAGCACTTCCTTCTAGATTCGAATCCGTGCCCTTCTTCGAATTCCCACCTGTAGATGCAACCTTTAGCTTACCCTCTGCCGCCGGTTCTACTCCCTGCTCTTCCGATGGCGCTTTATACTCAGCTAGTATATCCGCTTCGATCTCTTCCACGATTTCAACCGCATCCACTACTTCTTTTTTCAGCCAGGCTTCTCCATACAGAACCATCCATAGGACACCCAACGATAGCAGGACAGTAACAGCCTTTTGGATCACGATAATCCCCTCCATCTGAACGAGGGCCTTGGCAACCGTAGAAATCGTGCTAATCCCTCTAATTGGCGTACGGGAATACCTAGGATATTACTCCCTTAATTCCCTGCACATCCCAAATATAGCCATTAACGACAAAAGTGTCTAACCACCTTAATGCATGACAGACAGGAATATAGGCCTTATAACTTAAAATAATGACAGAATACGACATGAAATGTGACATTTCGCACACTTCCATAAATACGATTAGGTCTATTGTCACAGGAGGGTGGTCTTATTGATTGTGGGTGCTCTTTTTCCTGCTAAGGATCGGTCTCTGTGACCGGGAGACGCTTTTTTCCTCTGTCCGGGCACTGACAACCGCTCTCTGTGACCGAATGACCGCTTTTTTCCTCTGTCCGGGCACTGACAACCGCTCTCTGTGACCGGGTAACCGCTTTTTTCCTCTTTCCGGGCACTGATAACCGCTCTCTGTGACCGGGTAACCGCTTTTTTCCTCTTTCCGGGCACTGACAACCGCTCTCTGTGACCGAATGACCGCTTTTTTCCTCTTTCCGGGCACTGACAACCGCTCTCTGTGACCGGGTGACCGCTTTTTTCCTCTGTCCGGGCACTGACACCCGGTCACAGGCTTTATGAAACACTCTTATCGACCGTGAGTACTCTTTTTCCAATAGAAACAGCCGCCAGGAAATCTGGCGGCGGCTGATTAGTGTAAATGTTTCGCAACTACACTTAAAAAGGCTGGGATATCAATTGGCTTACAGATATATTCAGTAAATCCCTTCGCCAGTACCCGATTGATTTCATCTTGGAGGGCATTGGCGCTTACCGCAATGACTGGCGTTCGTTCGCAGGCAGGATTCGCTTTGATCCTGTCAAACACTTCACAGCCATTGAGATCAGGAAGGTTGAGGTCTAAAAGGATTAAATCCGGCCGCTGCACCACGGCCAGCTCGATTCCCTCAGCGCCGGTCACAGCAGAAAGGAAGCCAATCCCTGGAATCGTGCTGAGAATTTCTTTGATTAATTGCAAATTGGACAAATTGTCCTCAATATACAAAATCGTAAACTCGTTGTCTTCGAGCTGAACTAGCGCCGTTTTTTCAATCTGTGGCAGGCCGCTTGCTCCCGGAGTTTTCACGAGCGGAAGGCTGATGCAAAAGTCACTTCCTACTCCCATCTGGCTTTCGACAGCGACCGTGCCCCCCATTAATTGAATCAATTGGCGGACAAGCGAAAGGCCAATCCCTGTTCCTTCTATTTGCTGCTGACCGCTTCGGTAAAACGGTTCAAAGATCTGTCCTTGCTCAGATAAGGGGATTCCTCCGCCGCTATCGACAATATGAACGAAAAGGAAATCATCCCTCACGTCCCAGCGAATCGCCACGGTTCCCTTTTCCCGGTTATATTTAATCGCATTATCCAACAGATTCAAGATTACTTGTTGCAGCCTAAACCGATCTGCGACTACGTAACAATCATCCGGAGCGGTTTGCTCGATTAGGATGCGGACCCCTTTATTCGCTGCTAGCAGGGAGATAAAGCGAACACATTCATCAATAACGGTACCGATGCTTATGGCCTCCGTTTCCATTTTCAACTTGCCTGCTTCGATCGCCGCTGAATCTAGGACGTCATTAATTAATGTCAATAGATGAGTGCCGCCTTTTCCGATTTGATCGACAAACTCCCGCTGCTTCGCACTTAGCTTCTCCTCTAACTTCAGCAATTGCGAAAAGCCAAGGATCGCATTTAACGGCGTGCGAAGCTCATGACTCATCCGCGACAAAAACTCCGATTTCGCCTGATTGGCCTTGACCGCTTCTTCCTTTGTTTCGATGATGCCCCTTTCCATCGCCCGCCGTTCGCTAATATCTTCAAGCGCCCATATATGCCCCTTTAGTTCATCATCGATATAAAAGGGAAAATAGCTCCTTTTATAGATTTGTTTTTCAAAACGGTTTACTTCATCTACGACCGGCTTTCTATTCGCTAGGATTTCGTTAACAATATGCTTGTCCTGCTGATGATTTTGAAAATAGATATGCAGCAATTCAAAAAAATCCTTGCCAATCATCTCCTCAATCGGCATGTCTATTCGAAACAATTGGCAGCACCTGTGATTGATTGCGATGATTTTCCTGTCATCATCCATCACAACCATGCCAATCTCCAAACTATTAATCAGCGCCCTTTTTAACGCCAGCGACTCCTTGTGAATTTGCTCTGTCCGTTTGCGCTCGGTAATGTCCACACCAGAACCGATGACCTCGACGACTTTGCCCTTTTGCTTCACTGGACTTAACGTGACAAAATAATCCACACCGTGTAGCTGGGCTTCGTAAGCACTGATTTCGCCATTCCAGGCCTTTGAATATGCCTGCTCAATCCGATCCGCATCCTGTTTCGAATAAAACTGATGGAGATTTTTCCCCGTCACCATCGCTGGGGTAAGCCCCATTTTTTTAAGTAATTGACCTTCCATCAACGTATGAATGTAATGGTCGCCCTGTTTGACATACTTTAACGTCATTCCTTGCTGGCGGCGGATCGTATTGATTAAATCGAACTCTACATTTTTTACCCGTTGTCTGTATTTGAGGAGCAGCAGCAGTGTGGCAAACGAAGCTATCAGGGCAATCAGGATCGATGCGGCAGCAACTATAGGTTCGTACGAATTTGAAGCAAACATCTAAACTCTCTCCTTTATCTAACAGGCAGGGATTGTACAAGCCACATTTTCTCCCTTTCAACCATGAATTACCGCATTTGACAACTTTTACTATAAAAACAGTATAATGAATGGTATAATATACCTATATACTAAAAGGAGCGGCCCAAAATGACCTATTTATTAATGATGATTGAAAACTATCGAAATGAACTGTTTGAATTGGCCGAGCAATATGGTCCTACTGCCGCAGAAACGATTGAATGCAGTCAACAGTTAGACCGATTATTAAACTTATTAATAGCACTTGAGCAAAACCAACAACTAATTTCAAGAAGGTCAGTACGTTAAGGTGTCAGCTAGATCAGTTTTTTGATTTCATTAATTTTCAACTTCGAGATTTTCGCCAACTGGTCATAGTCCTTAAAATGAACGATAAAGCTTTCCTTTTGCGGGATGATTTGCGAAATCTTTTCTAAATTAATGATATAGGAACGGTGTCCATGGAAAAAAGAATCATCAAGACGAGGTAGTATTCGCCCCATGGGTTCGGACGTTTCATAGATCTCCTTTTCCGTATAAACAAGGCACTTCTTCCCTGCCTTTTCGATAAAGAGGATTTCATCGAGCGGAATAAACAGGGTCGTAGTTTGGTCCCTCAGCTGCAGAATTTTTTGCTGCTGCTTCGGACCGTTTCCGATTTTCTCCCGTTCAAACTCGATAATGTTTTTTGCTTTCTCCAACGCTTGCCCTAAACGCTCCTCCTCCACCGGCTTGACGAGGTAATCAACGGCAGCCATGGAAAAAGCCTCAATCGCATATTCATCATAACCTGTAATAAAGATCACTTTAAGCGACGGCAAAAAAGCAAGACACTCCTTCATCGCCTCAAGGCCATTTTTCTTGGCTAGTTTAATCGCAGTCAGCACGAGGTCAGGCTTCTTGACAATGACCTCCCATGCGAGCTGCTCCCCATTCACACATTGTCCGATCAATTGAAACTCTGGTAAACTTGTAAGTAAGCGTTTTATAATGTCTATGGATTCTTGATGATCGTCGGCTACTATCACCTTTATAGGACTCATACCTGCAATACCTTCCTTTAGACAAAAATAGAATCATGTCTATATTGTAAATGATTAATTACTACTATGAAAGAGTTGGAAATTAGCTGCAGGCAGGACATAAGACATTGCGTTCCATCCCCCTTCAGCCCCGATTATCGCCTTTTCACGTCCATCATCTTGCAAAATTGTAAATTGGTGCCTACAATAAATTCAATTACCTGACAATCCACAGGAGGAAACCCGCTAATCATGTATGTATTTCATTATTATTATTTGTTTATTATCTTCATCTTTTTGGTGATTACCTTTTTCCTAGGGCGATTTTTTCAAAAGAAAACGGACAGGCTGAAAACTTCTCTACAAGCAACAAATGAGAGGCTGACATCCTTCTTTACCCATACATCTGATGCGATTAATATTACAACAGTGGACGGATTGCTTGTCTATATCAATCCAGCCTTTGAACAAATGTACGGCTGGACGAAAATGGAGATACTCGGGAAACCGCTGCCGATCATTCCCGCCGAGCTGCACGAAGAGGAACGGCGAATGCGGGATAGCTTGCTTGCCGGAAACGCGATTAACCACTGGGAAGCTTCCTTTTTACGAAAAGACGGCTCTTTCCTTGATGTCGAGGTCTCGGTTTCGCCATTAAGGGATGTCGATGGCACGGTTAACGGCTTCGCGGCGATTACACGCGACATCTCCGAAAAAAAGCAATATGAGCAAAAGTTAATGGAACTCGCCTTCTATGATCCGTTAACAGGGGCCGACAATCGCCGCTCTTTCTATTTGCGCTTAGCGGCAACAATGGAGACGGCAAACGACGATAACCTTCGATTCGCCTTGCTCTATCTCGACTGTGACCACTTTAAATCAGTCAATGACACGATGGGTCACGATGTCGGCGATGAGCTGCTCCAGCAATTCGTCGGCCGGATTCAAGCCCTGCTGCCCCGGGCCGCTTCGTTGTTTCGCCTTGGCGGTGATGAATTCGCGATTATCTATTCAGAGCCGTCATCTGATGAGGAAATTACTCGTTTTGCGGACCGGCTATTGGCCGAGCTGCGTGTGAACTGGTCGATCCAAGACCATTCGTTTACAACCACCTGTTCGATTGGAATCAGCCTCTACCCGCACGATGGCACCTCGCAATCGGCGTTAATAACAGCCGCCGACCACGCCCTATACGAAGCGAAAGCCGCCGGGCGGGATGCTTATCGGTTTTATACCAAGGGGCATCGTGGAGCCGTGGTGGCGGCGGGAGCGGACGAGATTGGGGATGGGATTGGTAGCAGTGATGCGGGATGAGATCAGCACGGCGATTCGCCTTGTTAAGATTATTAGTTTGAATACAACTGCTTGGCTGCAGTTGTATTTTTTGTTTTGGGGAAGTGATTGAACGTATGGTTGATTTCAATCCAGGTATTACCTATAATATATGTAATACTATTCTTGAAGTAAGAGGTGATTCTTATGGAGCTCATTAGTGGAAAAATGACTAGTAAAGGCCAGATTACTATTCCCAAGGAACTGAGAGACAAATTAAATGTAATGGAAGGCGATCAGTTGAAATTTTTAATCAGTGATGATGAAGTGAAAATTGAGCCAGTGAAAAGAAAATTACTAAGTGAAGCCGTCTGGAAATTGACTTCGCACGAACCAATTGATTTAGAGACAATGCGAAAAATTACACAAGAAAAGGCTGCAAATGAAATTCACTTTGAAGAATTTGGTGGCCAGGATGAGTAAATTATTTGTTGATACAAATGTAATGATTAGATTAATCATAAAAGACGACTTTTCTAAACTTGAAACATTAACGAAATTGATTAAAAAGGTTGAAAACGGCGAATTCACATTGGTCATACCGACCATAGTCATTGCAGAATGTTGTTGGTTATTAAAGTCGTATTATCATTTGGATAAACAACAAATTAGTGAGTACATCATAGCTATTCTAGAATCAGATCATGTTGAAGCAGAGGAAAATATTGTTACGGAAGCACTTAGGATTTTTTCAGAAAAGAATGTTGATTTTGCCGATGCCTTATTAAGTGTAAAAGTGAGGAATAGTTTTCCTTTATTGACCTGGGATCAAAAGGATTTTAAGAAACTAAACTGTGAATATTTCAAGCCTGAGGATATTGTGGAATCATAATATCCTTTTTATATGGGGAAAGGGAAGTGAACGGTATTTTGCGGAAATTTTCCAGAAATAGATGTAAATTCACAGCCAAAAATGGTATCTTTTTTTAAAAGAGCTTTAAGGGGTGCTTCAATGGAGATTAACTACCATTTGACCGAAGATGATTATTTAAACTTCAATCTATATCATGTTAAAAATTCTAAAGCCGCGATGCGGACACTGAATATTCAGCGGTTCTTAATGCCAATTTTCTTTATTGCGGCGGCCTATCTGTTTTCCACTATCGATGATGTCCCATTTTTGTGGATGTTAGTTCCTTTTATTATTGTTAGTATTCTCTGGTTTATCTTTTACCCGAAGTATTTCTACAATCATGTAGCCCGGGGGACGAGGAAGATGATTAAGGAAGGGAAAAATGAGGGATTGTTGGGCGATCACACGATGCGGCTGTCCGACGAAGGCATCGTCGATTCCAATTCTAACGGGGAAACAAAAGTAAACTGGTCCGGTATCCACGAGTTCAAGGAAAGCAGCGACACCTTCTATCTGTATAACAGTGCCATCAGCGCCTATATCCTGCCAAAGCGGGAGTTGGCGAATGTTGCCGAGGTAAGGGAGTATCTCTCGGGGAAAATAAAAGCAAATTGACACGTGCAGCGATTCGAAGCCGGCGGGTTGGTGTCAGGCACCCGGGCGGAAAAGCAAAATAACAATTACCTAAGCCAGTCCCCAAAGTACGGGGCTGGCTTTTTTTTAATCGTTGAGGGGGATTATGACAAGTATTTTCTCCGCTTACAAAATATCCCTACAAAAAAATATCCGGCACTATGGCCGGATACGCAACAAAAATATATTTTAAAGGGGTTTGCGAGAAGAAGATGCAGTGACTTCTTTCCACGCTCTTATTATAACTGGCAAAAATGAAAAAACTATGAACAAACCATGAAAAGTTTCTTATTTTTCTTTTCCCAGCTGTTTCCGGCAGCAGGCTTACTCCCTGGACTTCTCCTGCATTACTTTTATCAACGCATCCAGCTTCTCATTTCTTGCTTGATCCAATTGTGTCTTTTCATTCATGAACCTGATCGCGCGGACGGTAAAATAAATACCAAACGCAATAATGAACAAATACAGTATGATTGGAACGAGTGCAAACAACCCAAATAAACCGCCCATCTCAGTTGACATAAAAATTCCTCCCAGAATGTAAACTTATACCAATAGTATACAGAGTGCTTGATCGTAATCCAAGCTTTTTTGTCGAGAGTGGCGAGAGATACCTGCCTATAGAGCCGGAATAATCTTGAAACGGGGATTTCGGGGGGCCAATAACGGCTATTGGCGACCGGTACGCTCTTGAAATCGCGAAAACGGGCTCCAATAAGGGTTAGAAGCGACCAGAACTATCGCCCCAAAAAAGGCCGTCGGGGGTCTCCTCCGGCAGCCTTATGTATCGTATATATAATTAGCCTATTACTAGACTCTTCAAATCCGCTTTCAAATCTTCCATTAATTTTTCTACCGTTAGTTCTTGCTCATTCAAGCCCTTGTCATATGCCTTTTTCACAATTTCTGAAAACTCTATGACATTCGAGCTGCTTTCCTTTTCAGGTTTCCGTTCCAATTCCCAAGATCCTCCTTCCAGTTATATTAGTTTCATATTCTACTAGATTTGAAGTCGATTGTAAATACATTTCCAGTTGAATATTGTGGAAATTGTGTGAATTTTGTCGAACCTCTTCGCTGCGGTGTCATACCCCACACCAGAAAAACAAAACAACAATTACCTAATCCAGTCCCCAAAGTGCGGGGACTGGATTTTTTAGATGATAGTCGAGAGTAAATTCAAAAAAGCTGAGAGTAAATTCCAAAAAAGTCGCGAGTAATTTCAAGAAAGTCGAGCACCCATCGCCAGCATTCGACACCACTGCGGAAAAATTCCACATTTTTTTTATATCCATTCACTGGCTTTTTTGTTATCCTATTACATGAGTACGAAAAAAATGTAATATTTTTGGAGGTTTAATCATATGAGATCTCAACGTAAGAAAAATAGAAAATGGTTAAAGGTGACTAGTATTATTCTTCTTGTCCTGATCATCGGGGCAGGGGCATATGCCTATACAGTATATAAATCGTTTAAAAATGCAGCCAATACAATGCATCAGCAGGTTGACCGCCAATCTGACAAGCGGGATGCCCCGGTTTCTTTTAAGAATAAGGATCCATTTACCGTGTTAATGCTCGGTGTCGATGAACGACAAGGAGATAAGGGCCGCTCGGATACGATGATTGTCTTAGCCGTTAATCCGAACAACAAATCAGTGAAGATGCTAAGCATTCCGCGTGACACGCGGACCCAGATCGTCGGAAAAGGCACTGAGGATAAGATTAACCATGCCTATGCGTTTGGCGGTGTGCCAATGGCGATGGATACGGTTGAAAACTTCCTTGATATCCCGATTGACTATTATATGAAGGTGAATATGGAAGGCTTTAAGGATATCGTAGATGCTGTTGGCGGAATCAAGGTTCAGAACAATTTAGATTTTACCCAAGATAAAATCCACTTTGCCAAGGGAGATTTAAAGCTAAACGGCAAAGAGGCGTTAGCCTATACTAGAATGAGAAAACAAGACCCTAATGGTGACTTCGGCCGCCAAGGCAGACAGCGTCAAATCATTCAAGGTGTTATTAAAGAGGGCGCAAGCGTATCCAGCCTTGCGAACTACTCAAACATCTTTGCAGCGCTTGGGAAAAATGTAAAAACAAACATTGCCTTCGATGATTTAATGGACCTTCAAAAGAATTACAAAGAAGCCGGTTCGAATATTCAACAAATGGAAATTAAAGAAACAGGGAAAAAGATTAATAAAGTCTATTATGGAATCGTATCTGCTGAAGAAAAGCAACGAGTTCAAAGCGAATTGAAGACACAATTGGAATTAAAATAATATAAAAAGTGACCCCGGCTGCGAAAGCCGGGGTCATTTTTTCTAGGTTGTTTTCGTTGCTGTTAAAAATAGCTTAAATAAACGGAGAAATTCCGGCTAATTCGTAATTATGATTAAAAAAGGCTTAAATAGGCGGATAAATTCCGCCTATTGAATAAAAAAACTCGAAAAAGAGGGATTTTGCTTGGCATAATCGGAAAATCTACCCTTATTTACCTCGAAATGAGCTCCATTCTTCATTTAACCGGAAAATCTCCGCTTATTATACTTTTGCTGGTTACTCGATTAGGGACAAGACCATTCTACTTAAAGGGGAGTGTGTTTTATCTCAAGAATCCAGGATGCATTACGGTGTACTAGCCTTTTTTATTAATGATATACAGTTAGCCCTGCACCCGCGGGTAACCCGCTCCAATTAACGATTAAAAATCCCCAACCGCTTCCCCTTAGGCTTACCACCCATTTCTGCCGTCCTCAATTTCCCGCTTCTTTTTTCCTGTACCTTCTGATGGAATTGCTTCTTTTCTTCCTTTGACAGCTTCCGGAATTCTCTAATAAATTGCTTGTACTGGGGGATGACTTCTTCAACGGGGCCGTATGCCTTGACCTCGCCGGCTTCGAGCCAAAGCGCCTTTTGGCAGAATTCTTTTACCTGGCCAATCGAGTGGCTAATAAAGAAAATCGTCTTGCCTTTTTCTTTAAAGCTGTTCATCCTTTCCAAACATTTTTCTGCGAAAATCTTATCGCCGACGGAAAGGGCCTCGTCAATAATTAAAATATCGGGATCGATATTAACTGAAATGGCAAAGCCAAGTCGAGATTTCATCCCGCTGGAGTATTTTTTCACAGGCTGGTCGATAAAATCACCAATTTCGGCAAAATCAATAATTTCCGGGATTAACGCTTGAATTTCTTGCTTTTTAAAGCCGAGCATCAGGCACTTTAGCTCGATATTCTCACGGCCTGTCAGCTGGTTATTAAGCCCCGCTCCGATTGAAATCAGCGCAGCTTCTCCCTTAATCTCAATCGAACCTGAAGTTGGCGGAATAACCCCGGAGATTAAATTGGACATTGTTGATTTACCCGCGCCATTCACGCCGATAATTCCAATACTGTCACCATGCTCCGCTTCAAAACTAATATTTTGCAAAGCATAAAAATCCTTCCCGTAGCCACCCGGCAACGCCAAATCCAGTAGTTTATCGGAAGTTTTTTTATACATTTTATATTTTTTTGTGACATTTTTAAAAGAAACCGAACTACTCATATTGTCTCCTTCATGTTGGTGAATGTACTCCTATTATCTTAATAAAAATAGCTTTTCATCCCATATTACCACAAAAGGCGCCTTAATATGACGATGTTTGAAATTTGCCCCTGTTAGCCATTTTAATCATTAATTTAGGATTAAATTGGTTCCCCTTGTCCGCATCCCTCGGTATAATAACTCTAAGTTACGTTTTTCTTTCGAACACCTATGAAAGTGGGCTTATGATGACTATATTAAATCGGCGCGACACGTTCAAAGCGAAGAAAACAAAGAAGCGAATTTGGAGCTTTACCATTACGGCAATTGTCGTTGCCGCCTTCTTTTTCTTCTTTAAAGATTTCGCTGTAAAAAGCGAGACTTCAAGAATCAACCCGGCAGATACCAATTATAGCGAAAGCAATCCAACAAATAACCATACACCAGATAACAGCACAACAGATAGTCCTCCTCCTGAGCAGCATCCCGAGGAGCGTCTATCGTTAAAAAATAAAGCGGACCACTCGATCACTCTTCATCTGGCTGATAAAACGGTAATGCAGTCGTTCGCGGTTGATGACGTCCATCAGCAAATTTATGTCTCACAAGTGAAAAGCGGGCGGGCGCCCGAGGAGGCAGAGTCATTTGTGATTACGCGCTGTTCGTTGGACGGTAAGATGCTTGACAGTATGACGTTAAAGTATGGCGGCCATGGAACCAATATCGGCGTCGAGGTTGAGGGCGGCTCTGTCTACGTATGGAGTTCTTATAACAAAATAGCTGAGGACGGGACGGTCACAGGGCATGATCTTGTGCGCTTCAAATATAAGGCGGGGGCGGTGTACTATCCGGATTCACATGCTCTTAAAAATTTTTCGAAGCTGATTGATCCTTCTGCTTCGATTCAAATTGCCGCTGCGGTTGACCCGATTAACAAGACACTTGCTGTCAGACAAAGATCTGGGACGACGACGAGTGTTGATGTTTACAGCTTGACAGATGTTCTGGGCGGCGGCGATACAAAGCTGTCCACCATCAGCGTCCCAAAGAATTTATATTATTTACAAGGATTTTCTCTCGATGGCGATTATCTATACTGGCGAACAGGAGATACGGATGAAACAAGGTTTAAAGATTTTGTCACCGTCTTTAATGTGGTGACTGGGGAAATGGTTTATCAAAAACATATGACCGCCGGCATCGATGGGTTGGTGAACGAGTCAAATTTCCGTGAACCGGAAGGGATCTTCCTCTACACAAATCCGGATACAGGAGAAAAATCACTGTTTACCGGGGTGGTAACGGGGTGGAATGGCGAGCGGTTTAATCGGATCGATTCGTTTTCTATTGGAGAATGAAATAGTAAAACACGCCTTTCACTCGGAAGGCGTGTTTTACATTAAATGGGTGCAGCCCATACTTTTTAGTTCTTGATCAAACTTGTCTTTCGCTGTCGTTCGTAAGTAGTGACCGAGAATGTTTGCTAATGGAGCGCTTAGTTCCACGATTTCCAATTCTTCATAATGGACAAATGCGTCCAGCTTTCCCTCTGTGACCCATACTCCTTTTCCATTCTCTTTGATGACGTCATATTCCTTTCCGATCATCTCAGGAGGCAATCGATCTCCGTTTATATCAGTAATTGATTGAACAATCTTTATTCTCATATGACTCCTCCCTTATAAGTGGTGACATGAAAATCTGATATAAATACAAAAAAAAGTTCAGGTTAAATTGAGGTATTCCATTAAACTTTAGCACGGAATACCGCCGTTTTCAAAAAAAGAATAACGCTAAATGCCGACAAAAGCTGGCTTCTACCAACACGGATTTGTCGGATAAGAAAACATATTATCTACTATACCCACTTTTCCGTCTACCTAAAAAAAGAAAAAACTTTAGAGGTGCAAACAGAGAACGTCATGAAAAGGATCGATATAAATAGTGAAATTTTCTATCAGTTTATATGATTCATATACTGGTTTTAGGGTAAATAAAGGATAGAAAATTAGTGCTTTTACCAATGAAAAGGGGGAGTTACCTTGGAGATGTTAGATTTCGGTGTTTGGTTCCATTATTTCTTGTTGATTATTAGCGGTTGTTTAGTTTTATTCCTTTTTTTGCTGTTATATACCAATAAATATACAAGTAAAAAAATGAATGAAATGAAACAGCAGGATGAAGGCTTTGGATCTTACACGGAATTTGACTAACGATGGCAAGAGTTGAGGATTGGAGCTGTTTGCATGGGTGCCATTTCCTATAAATATCAATAAAAGGCGCATGGATGCTCCATGCGCCTTTTCACTTAATGCAAAATTTCCCTATCGCCTATTTACGAGCAAACATGTCGGCTGTCTTCAAGGCTAACCGGACGGCTTTGCGATTTAATGTCCCTTTATACTTTTTCAGCGTTTTTTCTTTTTCAGCTATCTCATTTTGCAACTGCTTAATGATCGTTGTTTTCTCTGCTAATTTCTCTTTCTGCTTTGCTTCTGTTAGCGAGAAGTATCTCTCCATGCGGTCCGCGATTTCCACTGGACTGCAGGCGCTAATTGGCGACATTGGCGGAAGGTGTTCTATTGTCGCCATTTCCTCGTCTAAAGGCACCCTTGCCGGCTTCACGCCATCTTTATAAATATGATCGATGTTATTCTTATTCAAGAAGTCGATGTAGTGATCAAAGTTCTTGCCCTGGCGTTTCGTTGGTTGCTGGAAATCAACCTTTTCCACTAACTCGCTAAGTTTCGTTTTCGCGGTAATTTGATTCGCCATCACATGTGTTAATTGATGGTACTCCGCCAATTCTCTCATACGCGCATCTTTTGGAATCAAGATGCTTGGTGTCCCGGCGATAGTCGCTGTGATGTTGCCGTGCAGTCTTGCCCCGAAGCTCAAGTCTGCTTGTCTAAGGAAATCTAACCATGTCGGCACATTTAAGAAATAACGGACGCGGTCATTTAAATAGGCCGGGTCAGACATGCTAACAGGATAGTTCTTGCTTGGTTCAGTTGTTAACGCCGGCGCCCCGGCATAGGCGAGCTTCAGCTCTTTCATCCATTGCGGCAGGAAATAATGGTTCGGATACTCTTCCATCCCTCTTGTAATGAAATCTAATACCTTTTTCGGTGATAGCCGTGATGAGTTCACAGAAACGATCGAGTCCTTTGTGATCTTCGTTTCCCGGATGTTTAATTCGCGGCCAAAGGCATACATCGATGGACAGCCGATGACAGTGTGGTCAATCCCTTCCCGGAAGCCTAAGCGCGTCAGGTATTGGGAAGTAATTTCGCCTCGTAATCCGATCATGCTCGACTTCTCTAATACCGCACTGACAAACGCCTTGACATCTTTATCAAACGGGAAGCCTTCGTCTAACTTTGGTTCAAATGGGGCCCGCAACCCGACACCAATCACATAAACAGGAATTGTTAATTTTTTAATCAGGTTTGTATACTTCCGTAATGACGGGGCAAATTCTTCCCGGAACGCATCTGCGAGCGGGATGACGTAAGCATCATATTTTTCATTAATTTCATCGGCACGGCTTGGATCGTAGTCATAGTAGTCGGGCGTAATCGTCGTTTCTTCGGTCATTAACGTCCGGAACACACTGTATTGATAGACTAAATTCCCGACGTTCCCGCCGATTGAATTGTTGGCCATGATATGTGCTGCATCAAAATTATCGAGAGGCGACATCCCTGCTCTGATAATAATATTTTTCATGTTAAAAATCCTCCTGATTTCCTTTTTAATACCAATCTTCTTCATCCGTCTTTAACAAAATTTGCTCGACCACTCGTTCGCTTGATTTGCCATCAAGATCATCGAAGAAGTACTTTACAAACGGCTCAATCTTCTGCATTTCAAAATTTTCCTGTTGGATTGTTTCAATCATCTCTTCTGTCGTTCTGACAAGCGGTCCTGGAATAAACGATTGATAATCATAGTAAAAGTCCCTTTTTTGGACGTATTCTTCGACATCATAAGAGAAGAATAGCATTGGTTTGTTCAGTAAGGCATACTCAAAGCAAACAGACGAGTAATCAGTGATTAAGATATCGGTAATAAATAGCAGGTCGTTCACTTCACGATAGGATGAAAAGTCGTAAAAGAAATCACTGTATTGGTAAGGAATACTGAAATCATTCTTTACAAACGGATGGACTTTGAACAGGAACACATATTCATCCTTTAACGAATGATAGAGCTTGTCAAAATGCAAGCGATCGATTGGATAATGTGCCGATTGCTGTCCATTGCCGCGGAAGGTTGGCGCGAATGTGATCACCTTCTTATTCCTTAGAAACGGGTATTCCTCATAGAGTGATTCGCGAACCTTGTCCTGATAGTCTTGATCGAAAAAGATATCGGTTCTTGGAATTCCGGTTGCAATTACTTTCTCCTGGTCAATGCCAAAGCCCTCGGCATAGTGCTTGGCAATGTTTTTCGAGCTTACAATCGCTTTAGTATAGTTGCGGTGATTTCTCGACTTTGGCGATGGACCGCCAGGCCGTCCAAGGCGGCTGAAGCCAAATGTTTTAAAGGCGCCGACCGCATGCCAAAGCTGCACTAATTCTGCTTTTTTGCGAATTTTCAACGGATAGACCATCGGATAAAAATCATCGAGCAGAATAAATTTCGCTGTGGCCAGCTGATAAGCCAATTCCAGCAGCTCTTTGAAGGACTTCCGATCCCCAATCTCTTTTTTCAGCATAAAGTGATAGTCGAAATCGAGCTTCTGTTTCTGCATCTCATCAAAAACAAATTTGAAGTTACCGCTCATTTCTGACCGGCTATCGGATGCAAAGATCACTTTCTCCTCTTTTAGTGGAAGCAGCTTACAAAGATTGTAGGCGACTTTAAAGCCATAGGACCGCATAAAGCGATAGAGCAGGCTGTCATTTTTCGCGAGCATTAAATTATATTTAGATGGATCGATATCCTTCAGCTTGGTCGACTCGATCTTTAGTGTTTTTTCCCGTTGGTCATAGGTGGCCATTAGGTTATATTTCAGCTCTTGTTTAGCAGAGAAGTATTCCATCTTAGTGGTGTAAAACTGCTGCGGCAAGAATTTAAGTACATTCCCAAGCGGATACGTTTTTCGATAGATTTTATACTCCGATACTTGCACTTCCACTTCGAGATAGGTCCGATAGGTGGATGGCGACAGCGGCTTATTATTCTCCGTCATCGTCGAAAAATCAATTTTCCCTTTGAAGCCGGCCCATGTATAACGGCTTTCAATCGTACCCTCTAATGCAAGCTCCTCAATTGAAATATCGGTTAACGGAACGGTTGTTTCTTCGCCGTTTTCAGCTCTTAGGACCAATTGCTTTTTCACTAGGTCCTCATCACCCATCGAGATATCTTCAAGGTAGAAATAGCCTTCGATTTCCATGATTGGACCGTTCCACATTAATTTCGTAATTTGTCTCCGCGGGATAAGTTCCTTCCGATCGGTTCCGCCTTGCGCTAAACCTGGTAATGCTTCTTCAAGCTGTTTGCCTTTGATGACAATATAATCCTCTTCCGCAGCGGAGAATGGGGCTTCGGCTTTTGTTTGTTCTGGCGCCTGAGTCTTTCCACGCCTTTTCAATAATCTCCTAAAAATCAACTTTCGTGACACCCCTTACACTTCATTTTTAAAAAATAGTTTCGATGATTATGGTTAATACGGGCACCACAAAACACCCTTAAACTTTAGTTGATATGATTGTTTCGATGATCTTCCGGCTTACCTGGCCATCATAAACATCAAAAAAACGCTTTCGAAACGCATGAACTTGTGGAAGATTGAATTCTTCCTCTTTAATCCAAAAAGCCAGATCCTTCGGTTTCGTGAAAATAGGACCTGGGACAAACGATTCGTATGGATAATAAAAGTCTCTTTCCGATACATAGGCCTCTAAATCATTGGCGTAAAAGGCAATTGGGCGGCCCAGTAAACAATAATCAAAAATAATTGCTGAATAGTCGGTAATCAGGACATCGGCAAGTGTTAAGATTTCTTCGGTATTAAACTCATCATCTATTTGGTAAACAAAGTCCGTTAGGCCTTTGTCAATGTTCAGCTCTGATTTAATATAGGGATGAAGCTTCACCACTAGGGCATAACCGTTACCAAGCACGGTTTTCAACACAGCAAAATCCAGGTAACTTTGAGAGACTGATTGCTGATGGCTTTTTCCTCTGAAGGTTGGCGCATAAAGAATCAGCTTTTTTCCGTTAAGTTCCGGATATAACTGTAATAATCTCTTTCTTACCGCAATATGCTCTTCTCGCTGAAAGAAATAATCGGATCGCGGTAATCCTAATGGCAGTATTTGTGCTGCCGGCATATGAAAGGCTTCGGCATAGAATGGAATGACTTCCGCTGCACTTACGATCACGTTTGAATAATTCGAATGAACCTTGACATGTTTTAAATAGTGGCTGCTTGGGCCAAAACTTTTTCCAACCGTACTGTAGCCAAATTTCTTAAACGCACCGGCAGCATGCCACACTTGGATGATGCTCGTCCGTTTTCGCGGCTTAATGAAATAGACGGGAAAATAGTAGTCATCAATAAAGAAATAGCGCGATGTTGCCAAGTGATAGGTTGAGATGAGCATGTGCAGGATGTATGAACATTTCCCCGACCTGCTCGAATCGAATTTCTTAAACAAGTCCACGACTAAAAACTCTGGGTATTGCTGGTTTACTTCCTTTTGCAAATAGAGCAAATTACCCTGAATATCATCCGAACGATAGGAGGCAAAGGTAACCTTTTGTTGATTCACAGGAAAAATCAAACAATAGAACTGGTAGACGATGCTTACTAACGCTTTCGTAAGGATTGTCGGTATCAACTTTAGTCGCTTCATACACTAAACAGACCCTTCCTAAAGGGGGTTAGATATTCCATTCCATCACCGTTTTACCCCATGATGTCGTTAAGTCTTTTTCAAAGGCATCGATAATGTCTTGAATTGATTTCACTTCCTGGACATAACCAATCAATGTTTCTAGATAATCGACTACCTCCTGGTTGCGAGTAAGGAAATCAACGGTGTTTTTAAAATCGTTATAGCCGCTTCTCGAACTGCCAATCAAGGTAATTCCCTTTTCCAAAATCATTCTTGTGTTGATTTCGACCGGATATTCCGATACACCTAGAATCGAAATCGTCCCCTCCGGAGTGATATGGTCAATCATCTGGTTAATCGCATATTGGCTTCCGATGCCGCCGACACATTCAAAGGCATGATCAAACTGCAGATCTGCTGGAAGTTGATTAATATGATAGACTTCATCTGCGAAAGAAAAATTGTCTAGTTTAAAGGGCGTTTTCCCTGCGACGATGACTTTACTCTCTTTATATTTCTTTTTTAATAATAGCGCGGTAATATAGCCTAAGTTCCCGTCTCCCCAAACACCAAAGGTTTGGCGGCGGCTGTGGGCTTTCGCCTCAAATCTTGCGATGGAATGCATCGCAATCGTGATCAGCTCTGTGAAGGCAGCAACGTGAACATTAATATCTTCCGGCAAAACTATAAATCTATCTCTCTCTAAAAAAATATAATCCTGCATAAAGCCATCAAAACCACTGGAACGAAACTTGCTCGAGCGAAGGTAGTTTTCGGCAATGATTTCATCTTGTTCAACCGGTGTGTTCGGGATCATCACGACCCTTGTCCCTGGTTTGTATTCTTCTTTTGGATCGTAAACAATCTCACCGATTCCTTCATGGATTAAAGCCATTGGCAGCTTCTTCGCCATCGCTTCTTCACCGCGCGTCCCGGTATAATAGCGTTGGTCGGCGGCACAAATCGATAAGTGGGTAGGGCGGACCACGATATAATCTGAATGAATCGAACTATCCTTATAGGTAATCTCAAACTGACGGGCGGATACCAATCGATAAACTTGATTAATCATTCGCGATCTTCTCCGATAAAATAGCATTCGCTACCTTTAAATCATATGGAGTCGTAATTTTTATATTAAAGACCTCGCCTTTGACGATCTTGACCGGCTCGCCATATAAGGAACAAATCTTACACGCATCGGTGAGAATTTCTTTTTGTTCAGTCGTCAGCTGCTGATAGTAATTCACAAGCGTTTGAATATGGAAGCTTTGCGGCGTTTGCCCTTGATACATCAGATTTCGCTTTGGAATATTTGAGATCGTATCGCCGTCTTCTGACTCAATGATCGTATCGATGGCTTCAATGACGGTATCAACTGCTTTATATTTCTTGACCTGTTCGATGTTTTCTTCAATAATCCGATGGGTTAAAAACGGGCGGACAGAATCGTGGGTGACAATATAATCATCTTCAAATAAGCCGACGGTACTCTCGATGTAACGAATCCCATTCATGATTGACTCGTTCCGATCGCGACCACCCTCGACGACAGCAACTCGATTATTTTTTCCAATAAATTTGCTGATAATATCTTGTGTGTAATGGATCCACTCTCTTGGTGTGACGACTAAGATTTTTTCAAAATCAGGATTTAAAATGAATTTTTCCAGTGTGTGAATAATAATGGGTTTATTATTTAAGGTAAGGAACTGTTTCGGCATGTTGACATTGCCCATCCGCGTTCCTTTTCCACCGGCAAGTATTTCTGCATAGATCATCTATCCGTCCCCCTTCAGGGTATTGTCTAAGTATATATAAAAGAAGTAAATTGTCTTTTTATGTCAAAATTTAGCGAATTATGTTTTTAAGGCACAATGATTATTAAACTATATTATGACGTGGTTGACTAGTACTTTTTCGCATATGGAATAAATTTGACATATTCTCCAACCGAATCCATCACAAAGAGCTTTTATAAATAATCTACAAAGCGATCTTTGAATTTCAAATGGATGATCGAACCGAACCATAACAAGACGAAGACCACTGCCCAAAAGTAGAGCGTATATTTCGCATGATCAACGAAATACCATTCGGTACCGAGTAACGCCGCGCGATAGCCCTCGATTATATAATAGAAGGGATTGGCCTTCATTAAATTCTGAACCGGCTCTGGCAGCCGCTCGGAGGTCCAGAGGATCGGTGTTAAATATAATAACACCCTGACGACCGATTGGATGACCATTTGCACATCGCGGACAATCGTTGCCAACGTTGAGGTTATTAATGAAATTGCCACCAATAACACTAAATTTGCCAGCATAATGTATGGCAATTGGAAAGAGTAAATCGACGGCGTATAGCCGTAATAAAGCAGGATGCCCATGATAATGCCCACGAGTGTTACATGATGGTAAAACTTGGAGGTAATCACATAGGTGGGAATGACACTCATTGGGAAGTTCATCTTGGAAATGATGTTAATCCGGGTATAAATCGATTTGGATCCGAGCGGCAGTGAATGGGAAATAAAGAACCAGACACTAATTCCCGACAGCATCCACGGCAGATATTCAATGCCGTCAACAGGCTTCCCGCCTCGAATCCCGAACCCAAACACAAACCAATAAATACTGATTAAGATCATTGGCGTAATAATTTCCCATAACATCCCTAAATAATGATTATTATTAGTGCTTTTTAACTCAAACATCGATAACCGGCCGATTAAATGCAGGTTGGCTAGATTTTCTTTTACCACTTGTACTAATGATTTCATACTACTGCCCTTTCCAAAAACACTCTAAAATGTATTGCTAGTTTCTACGATATAATCGACAAGCTTCTTCGCGGCATCACCGTTTGAATATTCGTTCCAGGTCTGCGAAAACGCTGCAACTTGCGCTTGTCCATCTTGATCGTCTATCGTTTCGATTAATTCGATAACGCCAGCGGTATCGAAGCAAACCGGTCCGGGAACAACCGTCTCATAATCCGCAATTACGCCTCTTTCCCGTTTGTAAAATTCCAAGTCATACGAGAAAAAGATCATCGGCTTGTTTAACAGCGCAAATTCGAACGGAATCGACGAATAATCGGTAATCAACAGATCGGCAATAATCAGCAGTTCATTCATCCGTTTATAGCTGGAAAAATCGCAGACAAAGTCGGGATAAAGTTCTTGATAATTGTGACTCGATTGAACGGCTGGATGCAGTTTGATGAATAAAAGATAGTCATCCTTTAAGGTTTGATACAGCTTGTCAATATCAAGGCTAATCTGAAAATCGCTCAATTGTGAATCACGGAACGTTGGCGCGTATAGCACTATCCGCTTTCCCTTAAGCCGCGGATAGTTTTCGGCAAACTCCTTTTTAATTGATTCATGCTTTGCTTTATCAAAAAAAAAGTCCGTTCTCGGAACGCCGGTACGCAACATGTTTTCAGCTGGGACGGCAAAGGACTCGCTAAAAATTTCCGCCATCTTTTCCGACCCGACAACAATCCTGTTAAATTGCGCATAGACCCGTTTAAATCTTTGCTTCGCCGCTTTGCTGCGATAGACGACCGAATGATCCTGCAGTCCGAAAGTTTTCAGGGCACCGGCCGCATGCCAAATTTGGATACACTCGACATTTTTTCGTAACTGAATCGCTGCTAAAAAGGCAAAGTAATTATCAATAATCAGGTGCTTCGCGGTTGCGATATGGTAAATCGACCGCAGCGTACTGAATAAATTGGCTGATTCGAATGGGATAACGGTAGTGTTTTGTAAATCCTGTTGAAATTCTTCGGAAAAGGATGACTTATGCAGGATGACTACTTGGGACGGCAGCTTCCGTCTGGCGATTTCCTGATACAAAAACGATGTGTTTTCCTCAAATGAGACCACGAAAGTAATCTTATCCTTCTGCGGACATAGTTTAAACAAGTTATACACGAGTTTAAAACAGAGTAAATACCATTTTATTAGGATTTCTTTAACCATTTGTGCCGGAAAATAATTCATTTTTTATTTTTGTTGTCGATACACCCACAGTCCTTGGCAGGTAGATGACCTCGCAAAATTCCTGTAAATAATCAAAATGCCCTTTCCAGTCATCGCCCATGACAAATACATCGATATTGTTGCTAACAACGTCTTTCACCTTTTGATCCCAGCTTTTCTCAGGGATCACTGCATCCACAAACCGAATCGCTTCGAGAATCATTTTTCTATGTTCAAAACTATAATAGGAGTTTTTATGCTTCAAGCTGTCGAACTCGTCCGTCGACAAACCGACAGTAAGATGAGAACCTAACCCTTTAGCCCTTTTCAAAAGGTTTATATGTCCAAGATGGAGTAAATCAAATGTTCCATAGGTCAGTACTTTCTTCAAACTAGATCTCCCTCTCATTAAATCTTTTAATTCGATGATTTAAATACCTACCCAATAATACTATAATCGGTCATTATTAATTAAGATATTGTAAATAGTAAGTATAATTGTGTAAATGTTTTTAGAACATTATGTCGAAATTGTAATATTTATGTTAATATTATACCAAAAATATTGATTAATAATAGAAGGTACCTTTTGGATTATTTTAATTGACTTTGCGCAAAATAATAGAAATTTTAAATTATACATGAAGTATTTAATTGCTTATCGCTAAATTTTTGCACTAGTCAGGATTAGGGGTTTAATCATACATGCTCAACTTTAAGGAAGTACTGGGTTACCGTTTCGTCGATAATACGATGGCTGAACTTGTCGAGGAAGTTCATTCGAGGATCACCCACTCGCAAAAAACTTTTATCGTAACAGCCAATCCGGAAATTATTACGTATGCACAATCAAATCCTTCCTATGACGAAATCATCAAAAATTCTGATTATATAACCCCTGATGGAATTGGGATTGTTATAGCTTCAAAAATTTTGGGCAGACCGCTCCGGGAACGGCTTGCCGGATTTGATTTAATGTTAAAATTGTTGGAATTATCCGATAAGAAACATTATCGGATTTATTTATTAGGCACCAAACCTACTATTATTGATTTAAGTGCAAGTAATATCAAAAAGGCCTTTCCTAACCTTGAAATCGTCGGCTTTCACCACGGTTACTTTCAAAGTGACGAAAAGATGATCAAAGAAATTCAACAGAAACAACCTGATCTTGTCTTTGTCGGACTCGGATTTCCAAAACAAGAGAAGTGGATTTCCGAAAACCTCCCTCACTTTGCCAAAGGGGTGTTTATCGGCGTTGGCGGCTGCCTCAATATTTGGGCCGGAGTTACCAAACGCGCCCCAAAGCTCATGGTCAATCTAAACCTCGAATGGCTCTATCGCCTGGTTAAAGAACCTTCCCGATCGAAAAGAATGTTAGCGATTCCACTCTTCCTAAAACGGGTATTTCGCCAGAGGCAATAGGAGGGTGGGTTGCGGTGACAGGCCTCGTGTCCCTCCAAGGTTGGGACGGGGTGCCTGTCCCAAAGAAAAAACCTCTTTTGGTTACCCTAAATGTTCCATTAATCTAAGTTTGGTAGCTTATACCCCTTATAGGCTACCGAACTTGGACGGTTTTCTCGGTTTCGGTAGCTTATAGCCCTTATAGGCTACCTAACTTGGACGCGTTCCTCGGGTTCGGTCGCTTATAGCCCTTATAGGCTACCGAACTTGGACGCGTTCCTCGGGTTCGGTCGCTTATAGCCCTTATAGGCTACCGAACTTGGACGCGGTCCTCGGCGGGTTCGGTCGCTTATACCCCCGCTGATTCCTGCCTCCATGATCAAGAGGGTCCGCACTTATCGGTTGGGGATCAGGTTAAGCACCCGAGCTGATAAATAGACGGACAAATTCCGCTTAATTAGTAAATATTAATAAAAAAGGCTTAAATAGACGGAGAGATTCCGCCTATTGACTCAAAAAGTGTGAAAATGGGGGTTTTTTCTTGGCATTATCGGAAAATGTCCCCTTATTTACCCCGAAATGAGCTCCAATCTGCATTTAACCGGAAAATCTCCGCTTACTTTACTTTTGCTGATTACTCGATTAAGGACAAGACATCGTATTTAAAAGGGAGTTAGTTTTATCTCAGAAATCCAAGAAAACCTCATTTTGATGCATGACCGGGAACAGAAAAAAACCTCTTCTCAAATTTCAAGAAGAGGTTTTTTTGAATTTGTTTATTGAATCCATGCTCCGTCTTTGCCGATTTTGTACGTTCCGATTGTTGTGTTTGCTGCCATATGGCCATCGGTGTACAGGAAGTACCATTTCTTGCTGACTAGGACCCAGCCGGTTTGCATAGCGCCGCTAGTATTTAGGAAATACCATTTGCCGCTGACTTTTACCCAGCCGGTTTGCATGGCACCGTTAGCAGACAAGAAGTACCATTTTCCACCGGATAGTACCCATGAATTTGATTTCATGACACCATTCGCATCAACAAAGTACCACTTACCTCCAGAAAGTACCCAGTCATTGGTTTTCATAACACCATTAGCGTCCATGAAGTACCACTTACCACTGGATAGTACCCAGGCATTAGTTTTCATAACACCTTTTGCATCAAGGAAGTACCATTTACCACCATAAAGTACCCAAGCATTTGTTTTCATGACACCATTCGCATCGACGAAATACATTTTTCCGTTGGTAGAAATCCAAGTATTCTTAGCCATTACTCCGAATGTGCCAAGATAATACCACTTTCCTCCAGATAATACCCATTCATTTATGAGCATTGATCCTTCAGGTCCGAGGTAATACCAATTTTGTTTAGATTGAACCCAAGCATTCGTTTTCAGAATACCATTATTATAGTAATACCAGAGGTCATTTTCTTGATACCAACCATTTTTAACTTCAGGTTCTGGAGTTGTTGTTTCGCTAACCGTTACTTCCGTTGCCGCACTTTCGTTGCCTGCTGCATCTGTTGCGGTAACAGAAATTTTCTTGCCTGCTGCTACTTTTTCAATCGTAATCTCAAATTTACCTTCTGCATCCGCAGTTGCGTTGCCGATTTCTTTGCCATCGACTTTTGCGATAACTTTTGCTCCTGATTCTGCTGTACCTTTGATAACTAAGTCAGCGTCAGTTACTTGGTTTACCACTGGTGCTGCAGGTGCTGTTTTATCCATCGTAAACGTAACTGTTGTTGTATTTCCTGCTGCATCGGTTACCACTAATGTGTGGGTGCCATCTGCACTTACAACCGTTCCGCTTGTGAATGCTACTCCATCTAATGTCGCTGTTCCTTTATCAAAGGACACCGTGACATCTTTGTTGTAGAGTCCATTGTTTTCTACGCCTGTTACTTTTGGTGCTGTTTTATCAATCGTAAACGTAACCGTTGTTTTATTTCCTGCTCCATCGGTTACCACTAATGTGTGGCTGCCTTCTGCACTTACAACTGTTCCGCTTGTGAATGCTACTCCATCTAATGTCGCTGTTCCTTTATCAAAGGAAACTGTGACATCTTTGTTGTAGATTCCATTGTTTTCTACTCCTGTTACTTTTGGTGCTGTTTTATCAATCGTAAACGTAACTGTTGTTTTGTTTCCTGCTGCGTCTGTTACCACTAAAGTGTGGCTGCCTTCTGCACTTACAACTGTTCCGCTTGTGAATGCTACTCCATCTAATGTCGCTGTCCCTTTATCAAAAGAAACCGTGACATCTTTGTTGTAGATTCCATTGTTTTCTACTCCAGTTACTTTTGGTGCTGTTTTATCAATCTTAAACGTAACCGTTGTTTTATTTCCTGCTGCATCGGTTACCACTAATGTGTGGCTGCCTTCTGCACTTACAACCGTTCCGCTTGTGAACGCTACTCCATCTAATGTCGCTGTCCCTTTATCAAAAGAAACCGTGACATCTTTGTTGTAGATTCCATTGTTTTCTACTCCTGTTACTTTTGGTGCTGTTTTATCAATCTTAAACGTAACCGTTGTTGTGTTTCCTGCTGAATTTGTTACCACTAGTGTGTAACTGCCTTCTTCTGAAACTACGGTTCCACTTGTAAAGACTTTTCCATTTAATGTAGCAGTACCCTTATCAAAGGTGATGGTAACATCCTTATTGTAAATTCCGTTATCCTCAACACCTGTTACGACTGGGCTTGTAGTATCAGGAGCAACTGTTCCAACTAACTCCCTTGTATCACGAACACGGATACGGTCGCCTTCACTAAATTTACCAGATAAACCGACTGCTTCAAGCGTGTCACCGACCTTGAGACTTGGAACTGGAACTCCGCTTAGTTTTGCGACATAGCCATCTGTGAACACTAATACATCGCCAGAACCGTCGTTAATGATATATGAATTATCATCATAAATAGAAACGACTTTCCCGCTTACTTTCACAAGACTTCCTTGGTATGCATCGGAAATGGATTCCTTTGTGCTGACCAATTTCGGCTCAACTTCCGGACCAGTTCCAAGTTTTACAACACTTTCTGCAAAACTGCCGAACTCTAATTCTAAGTTATTTTCAAACGTTTTAATGTGTCCGTAAATTCGAACTTTGTCACCGTTTTGCAAGCTTCCTGCTGGTACATCGTTAAAGGCCATAATACCGCCAGTACTATCTTGAATATATACTGCATCAAAGAATACCGTTGTTGTTACAGTTCCTTCGACAACAACATTGGTTCCTTCTGCTAATTTACGTGCATCGCCAATTGATTTCACTTTTGGTTCAAGTTGTGATAACCAGTTGACAACATTGACTGCAAATTGAGCATTTCCTTTTGGACTAAAGGTTTGATCAATTTGTTTGTCATTAAAGATATTCATTCCAGATACAACGACTCTTCCTTTTCCAAGCTCTTCGGATGCAATTATTGGAATAATCGATCCCCCTGTGACTTGATCCAATGCTGGACCGTTTTTCCCATTCGACGTCTGGACGTTATAGGATACAGAATCGGCTTTGATACTTGGGCTATCTTGGAATGTTGATTCATTTCCTCGTGCCAAAATTGTTACGGTACTGCTATCTGTTAATGCAACCTTATTACCTGTTCCATCATTTTTAGCAAGACTTGAACCACTATAGTATTCAATAGTAGGAACAAAATCTGTTAATGCGTTTCTAACAGGTGTCGGGTGTAATCTTACAGAGAAATTAGAAGTTAACGGTGTACTCCAGAAGTTACCTTCTTTCGTTTCGTCAAATACTCCATCGTTGTTAACAGCGATTGTTGAACCAACTTCTGATAGGATTGTGTTTAGATTTTGGTTCGATCCACCGAAATTACTCTTTTCTGTCATTAGTAGTGAACCGCCATCAGCGACAAACTTTTTAATAGCAGCTATTTCATTTGCTGAGTAAGCAGATGTTGGGTGTGAAATCATAAATACATTAACATTTTTTAACACTTGATCACTAAGTGTTGTTGAATTTTCAACAACCGTATATCCTTGCTGCTTCATTAAGGTAGTGAATAATTTCAGGTTATCTTTGTATGTTCCCAGATCACCTTTTGTATTTTCATTACCGTGAGTACCATCAATCATAATTGTTTTGCCTAATGGTGCTTTAATAACAAAGCTTTGTTCAAAACTATTATCGCCTAGGTCATGACTGTCTGCAGAAAGAACAACAATGATATTGTGGGTTCCCGCAACTGGATTGTTCCAGACGACACTTGCATTACCTGAAGCATTTGCTGTAAGTGAGTCAATTCCAGCGTCAGCAATAAAGTGTGCCGCATCAATACTATCATAATAGAACTTTGCTTTTATTTTGCTTACCGTTACACTTCCGAGGTTACTAACTCCTGCAGTAAGAGTTGTTGGTACACCGCCAATAATCGCACCATCCGGTGTACTAATATTACTTACATTAACTGCTACAGCCTTTTCTTGAGACCAGATTGGCGCAGAGTAAATTTGATCGCCGTCTTTTTGTGTAACTTTAACGACAAACCATTGTTGTCCACCAGCTACAGTTACACTTGGGTTCCAATTAATAGAAGTCGTATCATCCTTCGGAATATATTTATCTATAACCCTCCCGCGATTTGTGATCAATTCAACCTTTGCAATTGCATCATTGGAAGGTGTTTTAATATAGCTATAATCTGGGTCAGACGCTTTCTCTAAAACAGGATCGCTGCCTTCAATGTGGAAATCCAACGTGTCAGTGTCCACAGTTGATCCCATATAGAAACCACTTGCAGATACATCTAACTTGAAGTTCGGATCTTCACTCATATAGACGCGCATTTTCTTCATCGCTTCAAGCAAGGAATCTGTTGTTAGTTTCTCAGCTACGATGACCGTACGTTTTTTCGTTTGTCCCCATGTGGCATCATGGTTGTCCTCACCGTAAGTTGGTGCTACATGCCAGCCGATATCAAGGGCGCTGTAGTACTTATCTTCAGCATTTGCGTATGAATACATTCCTGATCCGTTTCCAACTTCAAGCATTGTGAACAGCTTGTCGACTTTTTTGTCATACGGAATAAAATTATCGAACGCATTCGCTGACATCTTCGGATGATTGAACTGAGCGACGATATCATCGTAAGTGATTGCCCAGCTGTAATAATTTTGTAGCTTTTGATAGGCTCCACCATCAACAACACGGTCAATAAAGTTGTCTGTACCGAAAACGTTAGAGTGTCCCCATGTCGTCGAAGTCATTTCAAAGCCAGGGAATACAACAAATTTATCGTCTTTTGTATATTGTTTCGCTAAATCTTTTGTTAATTGCCAATCACTGCCGCCAGTACGTTCTTTCATACCTTTGTGATCGACTGTATCTTTATTTACTAGGCTCGCATCGATATCATGTGAGTGATCGGAGAAAGCATAGTAGTCATAATGATATTTCTGAGCCGCTAAGATTGATGCTTCAGGTGAACCAGCCGCATCATGGGAAATGTTCGTGTGGTTATGCGTTGTACCACGGTAGTGGTTTCCACCTACAAATCGTTTAGCCACAGTGAATTTCCACGAGAACTCAGAACGGTTTCCAAGATTATCTTTAACGGAAATAACGACAGTGTGCTCGCCTTCCGTTAATTCTTCTGCTTTTGTTAAAACTAACTTGATTTCAGTCGCACTCTTGATTGCTTTTGCTGAATAATCCTTGCCATCAATGGCTATTGATGCTGATTGTGCATCAACACCACTGGCATCTTCCAATTTCACTGAAATGGTAGGGTAACGAGAATCAATTACATCTCCATTTGCCGGTGTAGGATTTGAGATAACCGGGCCATCTGTTTTGGCAACAACATTTACCATGTTTGGCTCTGCTGCATTACCGACAGATTTTTTGCCTTCAGCACTAATAGCTTCAATATAATAGAAGAATTTATCTGTTGTCACATCTGCCTTTAAAATTTTTCCGTTATAGTTGCGGCCATCAGCACTGTTCATACTCACTTGTTTGTAGCTTGAATCAGCTTCACCTTTGTAATAAAGCGTTACTGAATCAGCATTTTTTGCCACCGCAGTAAAAGGAACATCGAAACCAGAGTATGCTTTCGTTAATGGCGTATGTGCTAATGACAATTGGCCTTTCACCGTCGAAGCAAGGAGATAATAGCCGCTTGTAAACGGAGCTATTTTCTTATATTGGCCAACGATTCCTGTGAAAGCATAGCTTGAACCTTGTTCAATATCGTCAATCGACCCTTGAATACGAACAATCGCTAAATGATCACCTGATTCATCACTTACTGTCACATCATAATCCGGACCATTTGTCGGGATGTTTGTTACTTTTCCAACAAATGTAACGTATTTACTTTCATTTGTTTCATTCACTGCATCAATTGTAATGTGCTCTGGTGCAGGTACCGTGTCGTCGCCAACATACTTAATTGCTGTTGGAATGAACTGTGTCATCCCTGCGTTAAAGACAACGCGTCCATCAATCTTGTACTTAGCTCCTGCTTTAATCGGAGCTGCTGGGTCGAGCTTATTCACGACATTGATCGCGCCGGTAGCATCTTGAAGATTAAAGTTAGTTTTTACATTTCCAGCTGGGTTGTTATTACCGTTTACTACCCCTTCAATTGTTGTTGTGTAGCCAACATTGATTGGAAAACCTTTAGCATCATTTTTTCGTAATTCACTTAATGCAATAACAGTCTTAGCTGAACCGGCAGCATCAATTCTTGCAAAGCTGCTTTCTAGTGCTGTTGGCTGTGTTGTATCTGTATGAGTCAAGTAAACTACTGAACTATTATTTGTAAAGCTCATTGTGAAAGAACCATCAGCAGCTGCTGTTGCTTCTTGTTGCTTTGTTACCTTACCACCGTTCTCCACATATGCTTTTACTGTAGCTGCAGCCGGAACTGAACCAGATTTACCAATAACTGTTCCAGTACCGTTGTCATTTGTAAACGTAATTTTTGCAGCATCAGGAGAAAGCATAAACTTGGAGTTACGAACGAACATTTCCTCAGAAGTTTCTCCACCTGATGGTTTATTAAACGTAAAATCTTTAGATGGATCTTTCGTAAACCAACCATTACCCATTCCAACCGCCGTACGCGGGTCTGAACCAATATCCGTCTTCCGGATAATCGTTCCGGCTTTCATCGTTGCATCTGAAATTGGGCTTCCCCAGTATAATGGATTTTTAAAAGTTCCTGTTCCATCTGTATAGGCTAATAAATCAATCGCATCCGGATCATCGACACCCGTCACAGCTGTTTTCTTCTGAGCTAGAACTAAAGCTCCACCCGCTGAACCGCTAGGATTTAATGTCGTTGTTACGTCCGGCTTTACAGGAAGGTCTATTCCAGTTGCTCCTGTCGACCCTGCCACTAGGAAGTAGCCATGGGCTTTAATCGTACCGGATAATGCTTGGCCTGCACCGAAGCTCATGCTTGATGCTGAAGTATAAGCGACTGACCAGCCAGTTAAATCGATATCTTTATCTGTATTATTGTAAAGCTCGAAAAACTTAGTTTTGTAAAATGCACCACTGTTTCCACCATTAACGTAAAGTTGGCTGAATACAACGTCTCCAGGTGAAAATTTCTTTGGTTCCTCTTTCGGACCTGTGTAGTTTACAGAAACCCTGTCACTTGGATCTTTGCCTGTTTCTTGCGCAGTAATGTTGACTACTGATTTAGATAGTGGGTTTGCAATTGTGAAGCTAAATGCCCCATCTGCACCCGCAGTGGCAGTTGCTACCACATTGTTATCGTCAAAATAAAGTTTAACTGTCGCTCCATTGGCCACTGCGCCTGCTGCACCTGTAACACTTGTATAGGTAGCATAGGTAATTTTTGAGGCTATCGGTGCTGCTGTTTTTTGAATAATTGGATCTGGATCCGGGTTTGGATTAGGGTCTGGATCTGGAGTGGATTCAGACGGCACACCAGAAACTACAATGTCACCAATGCGGTTAGTACCAGTTCCAGCAACTGTACCATTGCTAATAGAAGTTTCTGAAGCCTTTAACCATCTAACAAAAATAAGATCCTTGTTATCTGCATCACCAGGTAACGAAACATTCGTTGTCACCCAAGTACTAGCGGCTGGAATTGTTACCGTACCATTTTCAACATCTTTCCAGTTAGCACCATCTAAACTATATTGAATTTTAAAATCCTTTGGTCCTGTACCAGAACCATATTGTTTAGATGATAAAGTAATATTCTTATAACCGTTTGTTGAAAAAGGAACTTGCCAATATGATGGATTGTTTGTCCAAGTATTTGCGTTTGGAACGCTAATACCTGAAGTAGGTCCAGCATTATAACCGGTTATTGTTGCACCGGAAATGGATAATTGTTTGTCAAGGTTTACCTCTACTCCATCAGTTGCTGTTAAATTATTGCCCTTACTAAAATCCCACTTTGCTAGAGTAACAGGATCTGTTGCTGCTTTTGCCATGTTTGGATTAACCATTGATAACAACATTAATGCCGTTAAACAAAGGCTTACCCATTTCTTGTACTTTCTAATAAATCCGTACACCTATGACATTCCTCCTAAAAAAAGTTTTTATTAAAGCGCTTACACCATTATTATAAAAGTTAACCTTTCATTTGGATAATGGTAATGAATACCTACTATTCCAGCAACCACCTCTTTTTATTAGTAGTTCATTGCTCTTACAATTTTATTATGAATTTCGATTCAATTCTACAAAATTCTACAAATTTTACAAACTATTTATATTTATTTACAATTCATATGATATAGTTACTGTGATTCCTTAATAAATAACACATTTTCCGGAGGTATTTTATCATGAGTGCTAACCCGCTAGGCATAGATATTTTGTCGAAACGACGGAAATATTGTCGCTTTTTGCTCTTGTTAATCATTCCCATCGCGGTTTTTTTATCTACTATTCAGATTGCCGAAGCCCATGCCTATAGTGCTAGTTTTACCACTTTACAGCTGACAAAATCGGAATCAAAAATGACGTATGAGATCGATGAAGTTTCTGTAATTGAATTAGCAGGTGGAGATGTTAATAAAAATGGAATGTTAGAACCAGAGGAATTTGAAGCAATTAAAGATAAAATTGTATCAGTTTTAAAAGAAAATATTAATTTAAAAATAGATGGTCAGCAACAAGATTGGACTAATCTAAACGAAATTAGTTTAAACCGAAAAGGTGATGAGACTCAACTCCGTATTGTGGTTTTATTTCCCGCAATTACTACTTCTCAATCCATATCATTTACTGATAATCTATATCTAAATGATAAAAACGCAAACTATGTTGATCTATTAAAGGTTAATTATGGAAATCAAAATAGCACAGCGGCCCTTTCAGGAAGTAATCGCACTTGGTCCATGATCTTAAGTGAAAATGATTCCGCTGCCAATCATTCAGGAGATAAAAACGGAACTCCTAAGCAGGAAGGACAAGCTAATAAGCCTGCAGAAACACAGTCTTCTTCAACGTCCGGCTGGCTTTCATTTATGAAGCTAGGGATAAACCATATCCTTGAAGGATATGACCATATACTATTTCTTCTGTCACTCTTAATCGCTAGACAAAGCTTTAAGCAGATTGCGACAGTCATCACTGCTTTTACTATTGCACATAGCTTAACATTAACCTTGACCGTTTTAGGAATCATTAATATTCCGCCAAGCTTTGTGGAGCCTGCCATTGCCATTAGTATCTGTTATGTTGCCTTGGAAAATATTTTCCGCAAAAAGGTTAACTACAGATGGGTATTAACTTTTCTCTTCGGACTTATACACGGAATGGGATTTGCCGATATATTAACGGAGATGCATATCCCTAAGAGTGAATTAGCCATTGACCTGGCTAGCTTCAATATCGGAATTGAAATAATCCAACTATTAATAGTCGTCCTTTTATTACCGTTATTAACTCTGTTACACCGATCTAAATATTCACGGAAGGCAATTATCACGATCTCAAGTATTGCATTTCTTCTAGGTGGATTTTGGTTAATCGAGCGGTTACTATCTTAAAATCAAGGAGTTGTATCCTTTGAGAAATACAGCTATTAAAAAAAGCACACCTGTCAAATCAAATTCTCATCTGCTTTTTATTTTGAGTTTAGTGATCATCGGAATTTTATATGTTTTATCTGCTTATGACTCTAGTTCAATCGTAACGAGCCCTAAGTTGCAAATGTTTAAAATGATATTAATAAGCATTATTATTGAAGCGATGCCCTTTATCTTAATCGGCGTTTTTGTCTCGGCCATCCTTCAAGTGTTTGTAACAGATCAAATGATTCGGAAATTCATTCCAAGAAATCCGTTTTTAGGAATTATTGCTGCAAGTGTGCTGGGGATCATCTTTCCCATTTGCGAATGTGGTATGGTCCCAGCTATTCGTAAATTAATAAAAAAAGGGATGCCATTATATGTTGCCACAACGTTTATCTTGGTTGGACCCATTCTAAATCCAATTGTATTTTTATCAACATTAACTGCTTTTCGCAATCAGCCGGCGATCGCCTTTTATCGAATGGGACTAGCTTTTGTTGTTGCACTTATTGTAGGTTTGATTGTCTACAAATTTGTTAAATCAAACCAATTACGCGAACAATTAACGCATCCGAAAAATAATGATAGGGAAAATGATGAAAAGCATGTACATCATCATCACCACCATGTTAGTTCCCAGAAGCCAGTAAAAAATAAATTAATTGAAGTAATGGGTCATACAGTTAGTGAATTTTTCGATATGGGGAAGTATTTAGTGTTTGGTTCAATTATTGTTGCCTTATTGCAAGTTTTTGTATCACAAAACAGCTTGATAGCGGTAGGAAACAGCGGACCGATCGCCAATTTAGTGATGATGGGACTTGGATTTATCCTATCTCTTTGTTCCACATCAGATGCCTTTGTTGCCCAATCTCTTCAAACTATTTTTACGAAAAGCTCATTGATTGGATTTATGGTTTTTGGGCCGATGATCAATATTAAAGGGATTTTAATGATGCTTGCTGTCTTTAGATCTCGTTTTGTTATCTTACTTTGTGCACTCGTAACGATCTTGGTTTTTGTGGGGACAATCGTTTTGCAATTGGCTTTTTAATACCGTTGATTGGAAATACTAAAAAGGTAGTGATTTGATGAAAAACAAAATCAGTTCCACAAATATTCATCACTTTTTGAGGGCAGCCATACTTTTAGGCTTTTCCATTTATATGTTAGTCTTAACATTGACAGGAGATATTCTTCAATTTATTGTCCCGCAGCTTGTTATTTATGTTGATATCGCTGCTTTGGTTCTTATGATTGTTTCTGCTTTTCAATTTTATATTGCATTTCTTTCCTTAAAAAGACCTGTGATTATTTGTGAATGTGGACATGACCATGAACACGACCATGATCATTCTCACCATCACAGCCATTTAGAACATGATGAGAATGTTTTCGGTCATCACCATACACATTTATTTAAAAAATCATTATCGAAAGACATTTTTATCTATAGTTTATTTCTCTTGCCACTTCTTCTCGGGTTCTTATTGCCAAATCAGGCTCAATCCAGTTCACTTGCGGGGAGTAGAGGCATGAATTTAGGTGGTTTAGCTACTCAAAATCAAGCTAAGGGAGCTTTAGTGGAATTAGAAGGTAACGAGGATCCTGCGCTAAAGAAAATGTTTAAAACCAATGTTTATGATAAAGATTATGCCAAACTCGGGATGGTTTTATATAAGCAAGATGTGATTGAGATGAAGGATAAATGGTTCATTGAAAAGCTGCAATCGATGAATAATTTTGTGGATAATTTTCAAAATAAAGAAATTAAAATCAAAGGCTTTATTTATCGTGAAGATGGATTATCGAGTGATCAATTTATTATCGCAAGGATGGGCATGACCCACTGTATAGCCGATATTTCTCCTTTTGGGATTATTGCTGAGGCAGATAGCCCTGACCAATTTGCCAATGATTCTTGGGTTACAATCACTGGGAAAATCAGTAAAACAACATTTAATGGTCAAACCGTCATTAAAATTGATGTAGAAAAAACAGAACCAGCAGCTGCACCAAGTGTTCAATATGTTTATCCAGATTGGGATTTTGGTTCAAAGTTGTAATATGAACTGTTAAGAGGTGTATTGATGCTACTAAAACTAGGAAGTTTATTACTTGTTTTACTAATAACCGGCTATTGTATTCTCCACTTTAATCGTAACAAAGAAAATTTCTCCAAGGCAATTGGAACTGTTACAACATTACTAACAGGATTTTCTACTGCAACAGTTGGCTTTTTGTTGATGCAGATTTCTAATTATAATCTTACTTTAACGATTGTAATTTGTTTTCTAGTTGCTATCGTTTGTGGATTTCTTGTTGGTGGACCTTTTCAAAAGGTCAAAGGGTTAAATGAACTATTATCAGGGCTTATTGGAGCATCAATTGGCTCTACATTAGGATTTTTGACATTTATATCTATAACAGCTTTTCTAATAGTTGATATTCTTTTTGTTCTTTTCATCTTTTTCCTCTTAAAGCTTTTTGATAAACAGATTGTTACCGAACAAAACAAGGAGCGTTCTAAAAAAGGCAAAAACAAGGTTTCTCATGCACCAACTATTACACTTTCATCAATATTTGCTATCTTGCTCTTTATTATTTTTCTAAATCTTAACCAAATTCATGTTGGTGTACTTGGTCAGCCTCAGAAACAAAATGCTGTAATGGACGAAGAGAATGATTTACAGGTTGCAACAATAAATGTAACCCCATCAGGATTTGATCCAAAAAATACAGTTTTAAAAGCAAATACAATGATTAAAGTAAATTTTGTCGTCGACATTCAAGAAGGCAAACAGGTAACATTAGTATCTAACGATTTAAAACTCAATGTTGGATTAAAAAAAGGAAACAACATGGTGCTCTTAGATAACCCACAAATTGGACAGTATCACCTTAAGCTTGAACCGGGCAAATCTGAAGGTTTATTGACTGTAAAAGCCAACAAATAAATTAATTAACTGCAACAAATAAAATGTACCCTATAGAGTAGACACTTAAAAAAGTCTCCTATAGGGTAGTTTTTTGTTGAAATTTCTTCGAGTTTCGCAATTTATTATCCGAAACACTAGCAAACTATGGTAAAATGAGGCTAAATATGAAAATATGAGGTGATTTTTCTAGATGAAGAAAACTATCGTTCGCACTCTATCGACAACCGCCCTTTTTTCGACGCTGTTCGCCGGGTCCGCCTTCGCCGATAGCTACAAGGTTCAAAAAGGGGACAGCCTATCAAAAATAGCCTCGAAATATAAGACCAGTGTCAATGAAATCAAGGTGCAGAACGGCTTAAAATCCGATCTAATTTATGAAAATCAAATTCTACAAATCGGCTCAGCTCCTGCAACTACAACCGTTACAGCGGTAAAGCAAACCACTTACACAGTTGTCAGCGGTGATGCCTTAATTAAAATTGCCAACCGTTACAATGTGACTGTCGGCGAACTGCAGCAGTGGAATAATCTGAGCGGGACATTGATTCTTGTTGGACAAGTCCTGAAGGTATCAGCTCCCGGCCAAACCGTGACCGTGACTGCGCCGAAACCGGCAGCTCCGGCACCTGCAGCGCCCGTGACGCCGCCAGCAACCGCGCCGTCCCAGCAGGCATCTACGAGTGAGTATACCGTCAAGAGCGGCGACAGCTTGAGCAAAATCGGCGTCCAATATGGAATGACCGTCCAGCAGCTGAAGACGCTGAATAACCTAAAATCCGATATGATTTATGTCGGGCAGAAATTGAAGATTAACGGACAGACGGCTGCGGCGACAAAACCGGCTGCACCGCCTGCACAAACTGATTTTGCATCCAAGGCGGTTACGACTGCGAAGAGTTTAATCGGCACTCCTTATGTTTGGGGCGGCAGCACTCTCTCCGGCTTCGACTGCAGCGGGTTCATTTATTACGTCGCGAACCAGGCCGGCACGAAAATCGGCCGTTATTCCGCAGCAGGCTATTATGACCGCAGCTACTATGTCGACAAACCGCAAGCCGGTGACCTCGTATTTTTTGAAAATACATACACAAAAGGAATCTCCCACGTCGGTTTTTATCTCGGCGGCGACCAATTCATCCACGCCGACGAAAAGTACGGCATCATGATTTCCAATCTAAAAAGCCCCTACTATACCGCCCACTTCGCGGCATTTAAGAGGCTCTATTAAAAGCTTAAGCCAGTCTTCTATTAAAGAAGACTGGTTTTTTTTATTTTACATGATTAAAAGAGTGCTAGATTGGTAATAATACTAGTAGATCATAAATCGAGGAGGAATAAAGGATGGAGGAAAATAAATTGTTATTATCAGAATTTGCGAATGAAGATGGCTTCGACCTGAACACCTACTTAACCCATTTGTTTGATTATTTGTCTCGGGACACGGGGACAGGCACCACATCCCACTAAAAGTGGGACGGAGTGCCTGTCCTCTTGTCACTTAGGTCAATGCTTTTGGATTTGGGCCGTATTGGTTATCACCCGGCTGGCTATCGGTACAGGTAAAGACAAGGAAGACGATGCCGCCAACAAACGGAACCCAGTTAATTAACATCCACCAGCCGCTTCTTCCGGTATCGTGGAGTCTGCGAACTGTGACAGCTAAAGATGGTAAGATAGTAGCAAAAACATAAATGATACCGACTATTGCAATTGAATCTGAGGCTTCCTTAAAAAATATAAAAATAATGGTAATAATGGTATTAACAATAGTAAACATCCAATATTCCTGACGCCTTGCCCTCCCTTGAAATCCGACGTAATTCTGCAAAGCCTTCAAATACCACTGCATAAAAAAAATCCCCCTGAAAAATAAAATAACGGCTTACATTTTATAACTTTTTTAGTATAGCACCTGACATTTAAGCTGTATATTGGAATTTTTTAAAAATTAAATCAGACAGAAATTGACTTTTCCTTTCGAAAACCGCCATAAAGAGGCCATCTTTTAGGTTCATTAAGACCTAAGTAAAGTCGGAAAAATGTTTTGGCTACTTTTTTGAGTGTTTTGGCTACTTTTCAGGGGCTTTTGGCTATTTTTTTGGATTAAGTCCGTATAATTGTGTAAAAAGAAAAGAGTCATTTTTATCCTACTTGGCTACAATGTTTAACAACCACGATAAACATAGAAAAGAGGAA
>NZ_JBIVOP010000026.1:0-69716 GCF_044754175.1 Neobacillus sp. NPDC093127 | reverse complement strand
GACTTGCATGTATTAGGCACGCCGCCAGCGTTCGTCCTGAGCCAGGATCAAACTCTCCAAGAAAGTTGATTAGCTCATTTGTTACGTTGGCTTAGCTTCATATAATGAAACTAAAAAATATTGTTTGTTGACGTTTTTGTTTGTTTAGTTTTCAAAGAACAAATTGTTATCATCGCTCAAAAGCGACTTTATTAATATAACATCCGTTGACCGTAATGTCAATGACTTTTTTCAAAGTTATTTAATACGTCATCAGCGACGTTTATTAATATAACAAGATAATAAATAAATGTCAACGCATTTTCTTAAAAATATTTGGTAGAAGAAATTCTTCAATATTAATCATTATCCCTTTTTCCTGTCCTTCTTTCCTCTCCTCATATATTTTAAACATTCATTTGGTGAAGCAACCCGTCTAAATAATGTAAATAAGATTTTATATCTTTCTTCCATTGCTCTTTTCACGATTTGATCAATACGTTCATCCCGTAAATCAAATAATATTTCATCCATTTCTCTTTTAATAAGGTATTCCATTTCTTTTACTTCTTTTTCGTTTATTAGAAGTCCAAACATTGAATAACCTCCAGCGGAAGAATTTAGTTATAGTAGTCTTTTCCAATAATTGAAATTTTTATTATAAAAATCTTAAATCATAATTTTAATCATACAAGCATAGGTATTAGACAAGGATGGTATTGGACGAGGTGGGAGCCAGATGAAATTCTTTTTAATTGTAAACGGAAAATCTTTGAAAAACATTGTACTTATTTTGATAGCTGCTTTTTTTACCGCTGGGTTTCTTTACATGGAAAACCATGCACAAATACCGGTCTTTTCAACCAAGGATGGGCCGAAAGCCGTTTATCGCGGTGAAAAGGATCTTGCACTCACCTTTAATATTGGCTGGGGCGATGAGAAGGCTGAACCGATTTTAGACATACTTAAAAAAGAGAATGTTAAGTCGGCCACGTTTTTCTTGGCAGGGTCATGGGCTGAACAGCACCCTGACATCGTCACTCGAATTGTAAAGGATGGGTTTGAAATTGGGATTCTTGGTTACGAATACGTAGACTACATGGATGTCGTGGATGTTAAAATTGGTCAGGACATTTCAAAAGCTCAGGAAGTCTTTAAAAAGTTAAATGTGAAGGATATAAAACTTCTGCGGGCACCAACTGGACATTTCGATAAACGGACCTTGAATATCGCTAAAAGATATGGGTATACGGTGGCCCATTGGCGGATTGATTCAAAGGATTGGCAAAATCCCGGAGTTGCAAAGATTGTGGAAAATGTAAAAAAGGCTGATAAGGGCGATATTATTCTACTCCATGCCTCAGATTCAGCCAAACAAACTGCGAAGGCGCTCCCACTGATATTAGAGGATATCCGTCAAAAGGGGCTAAAGCTTGTATCGGTTTCTGAAATGATCGCGAACGGAGAAATTCATTCAAAGGCAATTAACTAAATCGAAAAGCGCAAGCGCCCGTTTAGCGGCGTATAGACTGGAGCGCTTCGACTGAGATAAAGGAAACACGATGAGCGGAGCGAATCGATGTTGACTTATCGTAGGGAGAAGAGCGAAGTCTACTAGCCGTTGGGCGCTGGAGCTGGACAATTCTCAAAATTCATTGATGCAATTTCTGAAAACTATAAAAAACCGGCCATTGCTTTAAATGGACGGTTTTTTGTTCATTTTCTTACTATTTTTCGCTTTGTTACCAGATTCGCTTTTACGTTGTTGTCTTTCCTGTTCTGATTTCTTATTAAGTTTATGAAGGATTAATACTTGGTAGGCATTACAGGCCAATAAGGCAAACAGCATTAAATAGAACCAATTCTGTGAATTTATTCTAAGAACCGGAACCCACTCCACTAACGTTGCAACAACCATAAAGAAAAGTGTGGGAATAAACGCCTCCCGATTGGTTTGTTTACTTTTTATCCAAGCAGCAATTTGCCCGGCAACAAGCAGCAACAGTGCGGGAACAAAATAAAGCAGAATAGAATCTCCCGGCTTGGCAAAGTTTACATAACGTAAATAAACTAAATCAAATAACCCAAATAATATTAGGACAACCTGAATTCCATTCCAAAGGGCAGCGGATTTAAAGATTCCTAAACCAAACCGATGAATGGTTAAATAGGCGAAAAAGCCCATTTGACTGATGACGCTAAAGAGAAATCCCATAACAATTAACCAAATAAGGGCCGAAATAATATCGCCAATTTTTAAATGTACAAAATAAGGCTGCAATTCATGCCAGCGCACAAACAATCCCACAATAGCCGTCGTGACCCCGCCAACTAATAATGTGTTCCAAAACAGTTTTACCAAATTACGGCTTGTCACACAATAAACCCCCATGCTAGTAAAATAAATTCCCTACTGATTGTACCAAGCCCGATTTGAAAAATCCATAATTTGCGTTACTTACGAATAATCTTCGCTGATTTTCTTCATTATAAAATTAAGGATTCTTATGTGAAAGGAGCTTGAAAATGAAAGTAAAAAATATAGTGCTCCTCCTGCCCATCATGGTGTTCTTGACGAGCTGTTCGTCGGGTGATACAAGCAGTGGAGGGCAAATAGATTACGATCAGACCAAGAAAATGGTTGTCGATATCCTAAAAACAGACGACGGAAAGAAAGCGATTCAAGAGGTCATGTCCGATGACAAAATGAAGGAAAAGCTGGTTATGGACCAAAAGGTGGTCTCCGACACCATTCAACAAACCCTTACATCAGATAAAGCGACTGAGTTTTGGAAAAAGACCTTTAATGATCCAAAATTTGCTCAAGGTGTAGCGAAAAACATGAGGTCCGAAAATGAAAAATTATTAAAGGAATTAATGAATGATCCCGAATACAGAGGAATGATGATTGAGGTTTTTAAAGAACCCGAAATTCAGAAAGAGCTGGCAGATGCCCTAAAAAGCAAAGAATACCGCGAACATCTTCAGAAGGTCATTACGGAGACGGTCGATAGTCCCCTATTTAAGGTTAAAATGCAAGAGATTCTGCTAAAAGCGGCAGAGGACATGAAAAGCAAGGAAAGTGGCAGTAAAGGAGACCAAGGCGACAGTAAATCCAGCGGTGAGCAAGGCGGCGGCGGTGGCGGCTCTTAAAAAAGATAGGAGCATTTCTAAAAAGTAAAAACCTCTCCCGCTGGAAGAGGTTTTACTTTTTTACTTTTTCAACAGGCTTACCGTCTTTTCGGCAATTTCTAAATAAATTTTTCCAATCTGGTGATCTTCCTGATACACAGAAGGAGCAAAGTCTTCATCATTCCAATCCGGCTGGTTCAGCGGCAGGCGCCCAAGCACCTCTGTATTCAATTCTTCCGCCAATTTATCACCGCCGCCTTGGCCAAATACATATTCTTTTTCACCGGTTAACTTGCTTTCAAAGTAAGCCATATTTTCAATGACACCAAGCACCTCATGCTCCGTACGAAGCGCCATCGCACCGGCACGCGCCGCCACAAAGGCTGCTGTTGGATGCGGTGTAGTGACGATAATTTCCTTACATGCTGGCAGCATGGTGTGAACATCTAAGGCCACATCCCCGGTACCCGGCGGTAAGTCTAATAGTAAATAATCGATTTCTCCCCACTCAACTTCATTGAAGAAGCTGTTTAACATTTTACCCAGCATCGGGCCGCGCCAAATAATTGGGGCGTTATCCTCGACAAAAAAGCCCATGGAAATCACTTGGACGCCAAATCGTTCTACAGGGATAATCTTTTCGCCGCGAACAACCGGCCGTTGTGTAATTCCCATCATATCAGGAACGCTGAAACCATAAATATCAGCATCAATGAGTCCTACTTTTTTACCAAGACGCGCAAGGGCAACAGCGAGGTTAACAGATACCGTTGATTTACCCACGCCGCCTTTTCCGCTCGCGATTGCAATAAATGTTGTTTGATCGGAATTCAGCAGGTTTTTATCTTTCTTTTCTGGTTCAGCATGTCGGTGTGCAGCTAAAACCTCTTCAGGAAGCTCGCTGAAACGGATTCCCACCGTTGCCGCTCCGGCTTCTTTTAATACGTTAACAATCTGGGTTTGCAGCTGTAATTGTTCGCTCGTCCCCGTTCTTGCAATTCCTATCTTGACGCTGACATGGTTCTTTTCTTCCTTAATCTTAACTTCCTCAATTGCATTTAATTCAGCTAATGTCTTATGTAAAAATGGTTCTTTGAGGCTGCCAACAACCTCACGGACGCTCACTTCTGTTAACATAAAAAAACACCTCACCTTTTGAATTCGTTTCCATACCTAAGTATATCATAACTAAGCAAAGAAACAGTTAAATGAATCACACTATAATTCCTATCAAAAAATAGGAAACAGCCGATAAAAAAGGAGGACGGTTGCCCGCCTTCCTTAATCAGTTTCCTTTAATTCCTTTTCATTCGTAAAATAACGCATAATACCATTATTTATCGATGCGGCTACCTTATTCTGGTAGGGCTCAGTTTTTAACAATTCCTTTTCTGTTGGATTGGAAAGAAAGCCAACTTCAACCAATATTCCTGGTTTTTTAGCATGCTTTAAGATATAAACATTATTGATTGGCTTCGCTTTTCGAGTTGTATTCTCCAAGTTCTTACGGAGTTCTTCCTGAATAAATTTAGCCGCTCTGGCATTTTCCTTATGATGGGGTGTATAGAAGGTTTGGGCACCGCTCCATCTAGCTGATGGAATCGCATTTAGATGGATGCTGACAAAAAAGTCATTATCGGAGCTATTAATCATTTTTAATCGCTGTTTCAAATCCTCAACTTTTCTTCTACTGTAGCCCTTTACATCAGGGGCGGCCAGGTCTTTATCTGTTTCCCTCGTCATAATAACTAGGGCGCCCTGCTCCTGAAGATAATCCCTGACTTTAAGCGTAATTTCTAAGGCAATGTCCTTCTCAAGCGTTTTGCCAGTTCCAGCTCCGCCATCCGGTCCGCCGTGTCCTGCATCAAGCAAGATGATCTTCCCTGATAATGGCAGATTCCATGAATTCCATGAATTATTTTCGGAAAAATCATGCTGTAGTATAAGAAATAACACAAGTAATCCTGCAATAAAGCTGATAATTTTCAATCTGCGCTTTGACAACCCAAATCATTCCTTCCCGCTCGTCCCTGTTTCAATAAAATATATGGGACAAGGAGCGGTTTTAGAACTGTAGGAAAGAAAAGCGGAAGCGCCTTGCTCAGGGGCGACAGGCATAAGACGGGCCGGCGAGAAGGCTGTTTTTTTAGCCTTCTTGACGGATTGGCTTATGACCCGATCCCCTAGGCGCTGAAGCTGGACAGTTATCAAAGTAAAAGTACAATTTTAATCATGTTAGTGAAGTCGAAGCTTGTGGCGCCTTTGGCCTTTTTCGTAACCTTCCCGCCACCAGACGTGAATATATTGTTCGCATAGGTAGTAAAGGGATTCACTCATGGTGCCTTCCTCTCCATTTCCCCAATAGAGTAAAAAGTTGTACAGCGTATCAATAAGGTGTTTTTCTTCGCGAAAGCAGCGTAAGCGCACTGCTTCCATATCCTCGCCATAATAGCCAAACTTGCTGAATTTTGCTCCTAATAAGAAGGCTTCCAGTGCCACATCGTAACAAGCTTCCTCGATTCCTGTATTCATCACAAAGCTTGAGGCGATTTTTGTCGACCCAAAGTATTGTCGTACTCTTTCTTTCAATGTATTGATCGATAACTCCTTCAATACGGAGCGCTCGTATTTTATTTGTTTTTCTCGTCTCTTTTCTTTAAAGGATGTAATCACAGTCACTTCATTTTCACCTCTTAGAACTAGTCTTTATCCCGCGTTCATAAGAAATGCAAAGTGGCTTTTTCCAATTTTTTATTCCTGTGAGTACGATCCCAATTAAAGCCGGCCCCAACCCATTTTGTCCTTTGGAATCCACCTAAAGGACAATTTCCTCTTTTTCCAACTGGTTTAGTCCATTAGAACAGCTCTATTGGACAATTTCATTCTTTTTCCAACTGGTTTTGTCCATTAGAACCGCTCTATTAGACGGTTTCACTCCTTTTCCAACTGGTTTTGTCCATTAGAACCGCTCTATTGGACGCCTGTTTCATTTCACTCTTATTCCAATTGGATTTGTTCTTTGAAAACCTAATAAAAGACTTGTTTGTCCCTTTTCTCCTCCAAAAGTTGTAGATAAAGTTCAAGCTTTTTTCTGAGGGGGGATTTGGAAGAAACCAGTATGCTTAAGACATCAAGTTATGAAGGGGAGAACACATTTATGAAAAATAAAGTTGTAATGATTACTGGGGCCTCCAAAGGTTTGGGCAGGGCGTTAACATTGGCATTTGCAAAAGAAGGAGCAAAGTTGGCGATATGTGCAAGGTCTGCGGAAAACCTACTAAGAGTGAAGGAAGATGCCAAGGGTTTCGGTGCTGAAGTACTGGCGGTTACCGCTGATATTTCCAAATCGAGGGATGTGGAGCGATTCGTTGCGCTGGCTGAGGAGGAATATGGCCATATTGATGTCCTGATCAATAATGCTTCTATTTTAGGGCCAAGTCCAATGCCACTGCTTCTCGATTACCCTGAAGAGGACTTTGCCGAGGTGCTTCGCGTGAATGCAGTTTCGCCTTTTCTTGTAACGAGAAGAGTAATTCCGGGTATGCTGGAACGGAATCAAGGATCGATTATCAATGTAACATCCGAAGCAGGTAATACGGGATTTGCGGGTTGGGGCGCATATGGAATTTCAAAATTTGCCGTTGAGGGCCTCACGCAAACGTGGGCAGATGAATTAAGTGAGACCAACGTCCGCGTCAACATGGTCGATCCGGGAGAAATGGACACAAACATGCACCAATTAGCTGTTCCCGATTGCGATTACCCATTGGCTAAACCGGAAGATGTTGTACACGTATTTTTATATCTCGCTTCAGATAAGGCAGCAGGAATTAATGGCCAGCGGTTTGCCGCCCAGTCAGAGGAGGTGTAAGGAATGGCAGCGATTAAAGCGTTGGATTTTTACCTTCCAGATGAACTTAATGCTTCCCATCCTCCAGAAAAACGAGGCTTGCGAAGAGATCATGTCCGGATGATGGTGCTGGACCGGACAACGGGAGAAATCAAACATGACCGTTTCTTTCACTTAGCAGATTATCTCCAGCCCGGGGACCTGGTTATTTTAAATAATAGCCGCACCATACCTGCGGTTTTACAGGCCAAATGGTTAAGAAACACTGTACCTATCGCACCAAAGGTTGAAATCCGGCTGGCAAGGCGCCGTGGCGAAGATATGTGGGAAGCGCTTATTGTAGCAAACACTGTTAAAACAGGCGATATTTTGCAATTTTCACCAGAATTATCTGCAACGGTGATCGGTGAAAAGGCGAATTCCCCACTTAAGCTCATTCATTTTTCAAAAAAAGGAACGGATCTATTCAATATTATCTATGCCTTAGGCGAGCCGGTCCGTTATGAATATATTGAGCAGCCATGGGAATTGGATTACTATCAAACGGTTTTTGCCAGCCATCCCGGTTCAGTGGAGATGCCTTCTGCCGGCAGGGCCTTTAGCTGGGAGCTGTTATTTGAATTGAAGCGCAAAAATATACAGGTTGATTTTATCCAATTGCATACAGGGTTGAGCTATTTGCTTGATGATAGATTGATTCAAACACCCGAAGATAATGATGAGGAGTATCATATCTCTGAGAGTACAATGGAGAGGATTCTCGAAGCAAAACTGGCCGGTAATAAGGTAATCGCGGTTGGTACGACAGTGGTTCGGGCTCTTGAGACTGCAGCTAAGAACGAAGCGCTATCAGGGATGACAAACCTATATATCAATCAACAATACCCTTTAAAAATTGCAGATGGAATCATTACAGGATTGCATGAACCGAAGGCCAGCCACCTCGATATGCTTTCTGCCTTAATATCTGAACGTCACTTACTCAATGCCTATAATCAAGCCATCAATGCCGGCTATTTATGGCATGAATTTGGCGATATGAATCTAATTATATGATTGGGGGGCCTCTTTCATGCGAGTCCATCATTTTGGTTTAGAAGTGAACAATCTGGAGGAGTCTGTCGCTTTTTATAAAAATTACTTGGGCTTTCAGGAAGAATGCAGAATGTTTTTCCTCGGGGAAGAGATTGTGTTTCTTGCCTTAGGGGACTTCAGACTTGAGTTAATCTCTGGGCGCCAGGAAAACGATAAAACGAATCATATTTGTATTGAGGTATTTGATCTCGCCGAAATAATCAACCGGTTTGATGCCAGCCGAAAAATAGAAGGACCATACAAACTAGAGAATGGCTGGCAAACTGTTTTTTATGAAGGACATGATCAGGAAACAATAGAATTTTTGCAGACAAGACCTGTTTAAAAGAAAATTGCCCGTTGCCCCAACAGTAGAAGTCTGAAGATTGTAAATAAGCTATAATAAAAGTAGATACTTCAAAGCAGAGGGGAAACTGCAATGTCTATAGAGACTGGATACGAGGAAATCAGCATTTTAAAGGAAATCGCGGAGCTTTTAAATGAAGGAACAGATACCAATGCGGTGTTGTCTGGTGTTTTGAAAAGACTTCTCCATGTGACTGGACTGCAAACAGGCTGGATCTTTTTAATTGATGAAAATGGCAGCCATCAGCTCGCAGCCGATGAAGCCCTGCCACCTGCTTTAGCAAATGACGATAAACAAAGGATGTGCCAGGGTAAGTGCTGGTGCGTAAATAAATACAATAATCGACAACTAAATAAAGCATCGAATATTATGGAATGTAAACGAATTGAGGATGCTATTGCAGAGAATGCCGGTGAAACGTGCGGCCTGACCCATCATGCTACGGTCCCGCTACGGGCTGGTCAGGAACGGTTCGGCATATTAAATGTAGGTTCGCCAAACAAAACGCATTTTCAGAAAAACGAACTTGCTTTGCTCGAAGCGGTTGCCTATCAAATCGGGACTGCCTTGAAACGAATCAAACTGACCCAGCGGGAACAAGAGACAGCGCTTGCTGCCGAACGAAATCGGCTGGCGAGGGATCTGCACGATTCCGTTAATCAGCTTTTATTTTCCCTCAGTCTTACCGCAAGGGCAGGAGTTGAAATGACACAAAATAATGAAGTAAAACAAACGTTTAGTTATATGCAGGATTTGGCCCAGGAAGCTCTTAGGGAAATGAGAGCATTAATCTGGCAGCTCCGCCCGCGTGGTCTGGAAAATGGATTGGTAAGTGCCTTGAAAAGTTATGCCGATATGCTTGGCCTGTCGATTGAAACCAAGGTGACAGGAGTAGCAAGCATTTCTGGAAAGGTGGAGGAAGCGTTGTGGCGGATCGGCCAGGAGGCCCTTGCCAATTGTAAAAAGCATTCCCAGACAACAGAAGCGGTTTTATTTTTCGATGCTTCCAATGATGGGGTGGTGATGACAATCAAGGATGGAGGCTGTGGCTTCCATTATGACCAAAATCATACGATCCCCTCATTGGGATTAAAAAATATGAAAACACGGACTGAAGCGTTATGTGGGACGTTTCAAATAACAAGTATGCCGGGAAGCGGGACAGAAATACAGATCCACATTCCGTTCTAGGGGGAATTCTAGTGAATATACGCGTATTAATAGCTGATGACCATCATGTTGTTAGAAGAGGCCTCGTCTTTTTTCTTCGCACCCAAAAAGGGCTTGACATTATCGGGGAAGCCGCAAATGGAAAGGAAGCCGTTGAGCTGGCAAAGTTACTAAAGCCGGATATTATTCTAATGGACTTGGTGATGCCTGAAATGGACGGAATTCAAGCAACAAGGTTGATTAAAAACAAGCATCCTGAAATCAAAATTTTGATGTTGACCAGCTTTTCAGATCAAGACCATGTCATCCCCGCGCTTGAAGCAGGTGCTTCCGGATTCCAGTTAAAGGACATCCAGCCTGATGAACTTGTCACATCAATCAAAAAAATCATCAGCGGAGAAAACCAGCTGCATCCGACAGCTACTTCGCATCTCCTGGCCAATTTGTCCAATAAAAGCAAACAGGAAAGAAATTTACTAGAGGAATTAACCAAAAGAGAGCTGGATGTTTTAAAAGAAATTGCTAAAGGAAAAAGCAACAAAGAAATTGCCGCCTCATTATTCATTACAGAAAAAACTGTTAAAACACATGTATCCAACCTTTTATCAAAGCTCGAACTGGCTGACCGGACACAAGCTGCCCTATATGCGGTGAAAAATCAATTAGTAGACTAAACGGATATTGAGTAAAAATCATATCCGTTTTCTTATGTAAAAAAGACCCCCAACCAGCCGGTTAAGAGCCTTTAAATTAATAAATGTTATCCATGTCTCTCCTAGCTAAGCAACCTTCCTTTTAACCAGGCGCGGGGCCGGTATGGCCCCACCGGGATTTGGATCAAGCTGGTTTTTCCTTTCGAATTAATTCTATAAAGTTCATCACATTGGTTCGCATCAAATCCTAATAGTGGGTGCCCTCCCATTCCTAAGCCACACGACAACAAGAGCAATCGTTGCACGAATATGCCCGTTTCCATTTGTTGAATGCGGTATCCTCGATATCCCAATTCCTTTTTGAGGTGTTCCTTGTCTCCCACAACATGCAGAACTAGCGGAACTTGATACAGATTTATATTGGGCATTGTTAATCCATATTGTAAAAACTCCCGAAAATCCCCTTGAGTTATTCTCCGAAGTGCATGAGCGCTTTTGTCATAAGCGTAAGCACCATTGGGAACTCCCTCCACGTTATAAAAACTGCCGTATAAAGAAACCCGGGTCTCTGCATTCCCATATCTGTCGTCAAGGTCATTCTGATACGGTAAGGAAAATGTCTCTCTTAACAAAGTGGATAGTTGCGTTTGACTAACTTTACCCATCATAAAATCAATATCAGGAGAATGCCGTTCTCTAAAAACGGATGCGAGATCGTAAGAAAAGCGCTCAGCAAAGGGAAGCAAGAGCATTTCCGAATCTAAGGAAAGTTTCACACTACTATCTTTCTTTATCTTCACAAACGACTCTGTTGTTTCATACATCGATGCCTCATTCATTTTTCTGAGCATCGGATAATCAATAACCCTCTTTGAACGGGTATAGGAAACATGCTCCAATAGTGGCACTTCCCGACATAATTCAGTGGCAGAAACAATCTCCCCTCTATTATGTTCGTCTTCAACACTATTGTTAAATGGATTAACAGATAATGGAATAACTGCATATACACTTTCATCCTGATCGGACAGCCCAAGCAAATGATTAATAGACTGATCAAGAAATTGGTAGCATACCAGAGATGAAAACCCCATCGCAGTGCCCACTTCTAAAGATTGCCCAATTAACACACCTGCATCTAACCCTTGGAGCCTGTAGGAAAAGTTATTGTATTTATAAAAATTTTTCCAAAAGAGCGTCGAGACAAAAACAGTACAGAAACAGTCAGAAAGATCACAGCTATTCCCAAGACTCCTTGATAAGTAGGAATCGTAATTTCCTTCTCGCAGCAAAAGGAGGCGGTGATGTGCCGCATCATAATGGTAAATTCCCATTGGTGCGTCCTTCAGCTTTACATACACATATAATTCATTGGGATATAACGCCCCGCCAGAGGGTACAAATCGGCGGAATAACTGTGCATAACTCACAGCAGTTTTTCCCTCGGTGTCCTCGATTAAAGCGGATTGAGCGTATTGAGTAATGCCATACACATACCATAAGAAATGACCTAGCTCCTGCAGACTAGGTTCTGCCTGATCTTCCCGTCCGCTCAAAGTTAATGGTACATCTGCACTCAGTGGAATCTCTGGTAAGCCGCGGTACAGTTTATAAGGAAGCGGTGCATCCTCCCAGTCCACTTGCCAATCTGGCGGAGCAACTTTTCCCGTATCAAAGTGAAGATGATGTACAAATGTTTCTAGCTCCAATCTTACACCTCCTACTTTTCAATTATGGGAATGGGTGGGGATAGGGATTAAGCTGTTCATACGATAATGGCTGTTTGATAAATCCAAGTTTCATTGGCACACTAAGGACCCTCTCCAGCCCTTTCACACGGGTCAGGTGGTGTCCGAATGTCATCGGTAACATCCCAGGGATTAATACTTTCACACAGAATAATCCATTCCGTTTGATTATCGGTGTCGTTTGATCCACCACAATGACCTCCAGATCTAACTCGCGGAACCTTTGAAGAATATCCTGAAGATCTTCAAGCAAATCAATATTTGCAGGCGGCTCCTTAAATTCTTCTGCAAACGTACGTAATGGACGTTGATCATCCAATAAAAAATTCAGCCTTTCCTCTGCTTCTCGCAGCCCGTAGAGCAAACCATGGTCCTCCATGGTACGTACTTCATACGGGTTCTGTAACATATGTTGATATTTCTGCTGGTTTGCCTCCAATTTTTCATCATGCACCATCATTCCCGCAAGCTCGTAAATTGCGCTTTTTACAGCCCTTATAGGATCAGGGTTAGCTCCGGCTGCACAAATGATGTTTACACCCTTAGATCTTCTATTTTTTGCCACTGCCCATACGCTTGGAATCGCATGTTCCATCGTCGAATTGTAAAAATGAAGGTCATATCCCGCCACCTCACGCATACGGTCGACCATCAGCTGTAATTCTTTATCGTTAGCCGAACTAAGGTCAAGACGCGGAAGGGGAAGTTTTGCATACCAGGTTAACAAAAATGAATCTCGCTCGACAACCTCCATAATGGCATGAAAAATAGCTTCTTCTAAACTCCCCCCTAAGGCACATCCATTAGAGGTTTCATAAACAATGCCCTCCCCATACCCCAAACTGTAATAGGCGAGTAACTCCGGAACCAGTATCGGACGTTCTTGTAAAAACGAATAGCCCCAGACCCAATTCATTGGGTCATCAGGATGAAACGGTTTAAACGGAAAATGAGGCATTGCATATTGTTCCTTTTCATGCAAACCCACTCTTGTAGGATTTAGGGCATTTTGCTTTAAATTACGATAACTATCACGAACTACCGTCCTCTTGCCGCGGGGCTCGATCCCGCAATATCGTTCCAACCCCTCTAAAATGGCAGTCAGCTCACTCATTTCATACGAATTAGACCGGCCAGCGACTCCCTCGTCCGCTTCAAATAACGGCATGTTCACTAAAACATCAGCAAATGGCAGCGTGAAATCCTGCATTTTTCCATTCATGACACCAGTACGAAAATCCAGATAGTCTTTGACCAGTACTGTTTTAAATTCATCCATTGAACGGCTGCGATAACCACTGCCATTAATTTTAGGGCTGGATTCTAACCTAATTTGAGCTAATTCAGGAGTATCATCAGGTAATGGCCTGCAAATCGGGCACAAGGGATTAGGCAAGAAAAGGTGACTATAATTGGTTAACGTTCTTAGGTTAATAATGAACAATCTTTCTTCTAAATTGCTGGGTTCTCCTTGAAGAACCCTCTGCGCTTCGTTACATATCAAAGCTGCCATTTGTAAAAGTCCTGTTCTTGATGCCCATGCATCTCGCATGACACCTTCTCCCGCTGCCATTCTTTGTTGTAGCTGCCAATTTTCTTTCTGATCGGATCCAGCTATAATAAGCCGTATGTCGGCGCAGCAAGAACATCCCGGTGTATCGGGGCGCACTAAAGGTCCAATGATTCCCTCCCCAAAAGAAACGAAACCTCGCAGCCACGGGATACCTGTGTTCCTGTATTTTTCTTCCGCTTTTTGATAAATGACTGGATTCCAGCCATCGTGCAGCACCAGAGCTAATTCTGTTTCTCCGGAAACCTCTTCTAATTGGCTTTGACGCCTTACGAGATAATTTTTGGATAATTGATCAAAGACATAATCCGCTAATAAACCCTCTCCGTCAATGACAATATGGGCGGCCATTAGGATTCCTCCTCTCGAACCTGAACACCATACACCCCTGCCATTTCCTGTTTTAAAAACGGTTCGAACGCAAGATCATAAACGAAAAGAAGTTTGCTGTTCTGGTTCAAGACCTGAATGGATGATTGTAATAGCTCCAATTGTGTCATTTCTTCACAAGATGGGATTTCGAGTTTAAACTCCTTTTCTTTCAAAAAAACAGCTGACTCCGCTATCCTTTCGGTTGCATGCACCTGATTTTGTTTATCCATAAGCGCTTGTTGTAATGCGCTCCGTAAAGCAAGCGTTGTATTTAACCCTGTACTTGTGTACCAACGTCCCTCGGACTTTACCCATATTACGGGGAAGCCCAGTATTTCATTATCTAAACCGATGGACGGTGCACCATTTAAGGTAGTCAGGGCATTTAAATAAAATCTGCAGCGTTGATCTTCAATTTCTCCCAGTTGTACGTGAAAAATAGGCTTCAGTCGATCGTGCTTTTTATTTCTCCATTCTTTCTCTAAATAGTCATGCAAGCCGCGACAAACTGCCTCTTCAATTGTTTCCCCTGCACCAATGCCGATCAAAGCCCCTGGTATGTTTTCACCAGTCTTCTCTTTTTGATCACTACATCCCTTGATCAATTGTGAAACATACATTTCAATACCAGTCAGTCCCGCTTCCCTCTTTGCCTCCTCATGTGTAAAACCTGAACAGACAACCTCTGGCAGGAGGTCTGCTGGTCCCTCTGACATTGGATTAACCGCTTGAACATAGCACTGCGAAAGAGGAAGTTGTTTCAAGTTTCGCTCCTCCCAGGTATGGAAAATCCCTGTTTCTTCCGAAGTTAATAGACTGAAATATTCCAAGAGGTTACTCGAGGGTTCGTTTTTACTCCTTTCTTGCCTTATCCTTAGATCAAGATCTTCCACCAGTCCAGAAGAGATACTTTTATTTGTAACCAATGGATGTGTAATGAATGAAATCCAGTCTCCTTCCAGGGTTTCAAGATCAAGTTTGTAAATTTGGCTACTCTGATTGGACCCGGCAATTCCTGCAGCCTTTTTGAAAAATTCGAATACGGTGACATTGGCCAGAATGGCTCCGGCAGTTGTAGAGAAAGATTGCGGCTGACGATCTAATTGCAATGAAGATTGATGGGTTCGGCGCCATGCTGACTCCCAGCATCCCTCTGATTCCGGATGGACCAATGGACCAGCAAGCCCCACTTGGTCTAAACATATGGCGGGGAAAAATCCTTTCCTTTGCTCTTTGCAAACCATATTCAGATCCTTTAGTTCTTTTACATTTCCATCCTGAGAGACATATAGAATCCAATCATATGGATGCAAGGCTTCTTGCCAAAAACTCCTTCCGTCCTTTTTTCCATATGGTACCTGCTCTACCTCCACTTCACAGTCAGCATTGTAGGCATTGTGTACTAACTCATTTATCCGCAATTGATTTGTAGGTACTGAATCGGTCAACATGAAATGGAATTTGGGAAGTCCCGATTCAATTAATGCAGCAGCCAATGAAACCATAAAGAATCCAGAACCGATAGCCAGAACTTTAGCTTGACGGTATTCTTGAAAACGGTAGGCGCCAGAATCCACGAAATTTTCAATAAATTCAATTTGTGAAGCATACTTTTCTAGGACTTTAGGGTTTAAATCATGTGTTCTATCTTGGCTAACATCACGAACAAAGCCATTCTTGTACAAGGTTTCTCCTATCTCATATACCCTGTTGCGATACGGAGCCGTTAATCCCTCTGTTAAATCTCCCAATGATTGCTCGCCGTTAAACATCGGTACTAATTGTTCAATCCATTGGTAAATCGTATTTCCTTCCATTCGGAAAGAACTTAAGTTATTTCTAAAATACACACCACCCTTTGAATCTGGCAGATAAAATGAATCCCTTTTGACCTTTAAACGTGTGGACGAGTTAAGTTTTGTCATTCAGCTCCTCCTTAATTCAAATCAATCCTAATTATGCACTATCATTTTATGTTCATTTATTTGTCCATTATGCTTAACCAAAAAGAAGTGCCTCCTGCGGCACATGTCCATGCAGGGGGCACTTTCTTATTAAAAAATAACTATTTTTTTCTGTGACTCCAAAACAACTAAATAAAACCAAGACCGAAGCCAAAACAACCAAAACCGATACCGAAACAGCTAAAACCGAAGCAGCCGCCACAGCCGCCACAACCAAAGCCACAACCGCCACAACGGAAACCGCCACAGCCAAAGCCACAACGACCGAAACCTCCGCAACGACCGAAACCTCCGCAACGACCAAAGCCCCCGCAACGACCAAAGCCCCCGCAACGCATTCCAAACACACGCGCATCTTGGCTCTGAGGATCTATAGGAATTAATTCACCCACTTGGTAATGATCCATTCCTAATGATTGTAAACCATTCTGAAAATTATGCATTTTTTCCTCCCCTTTGTATTTAATCAACAGGTTGCACCTGAAAGAGAGTGGAAATGAAGGTAATTTGTCAGTTTTGTATAAATTAAACTTTAAAGTACCTCGAGTCCTCTCTCCAACAAAATATGAATTTTTTAGGTTGTTGTCACTGATTTAACAGCCTATTTTACGTTGAAGGTGTAAATAAAATGTTGCACACTATACGAAGCATTTCGGGGACAAAAGCAATTTTTAAGTAAAAAAAGACCCCCAACCAAAATGGTTGAGAGCCTTTGAACGCCAATAATTAACGTTTTGAGAACTGAGGTGCACGACGAGCGCCTTTAAGACCGTATTTTTTACGTTCTTTCATACGTGGATCACGAGTTAATAATCCAGCGCGTTTTAATGTTGGACGGTATTCTGGATCAGCTTGCAATAATGCACGAGCAACACCGTGACGGATTGCGCCAGCTTGACCAGTGTATCCACCACCGCTTACGTTTACAAGAACATCATAGCTGCCAACTGTTTCAGTAGCTACTAATGGTTGTCTTACAACAACACGTAATGCTTCAAATGGGATATAATCTTCTATTTCACGACCATTAATTACAATTTTACCTGTGCCTGGAACTAAGCGCACACGTGCGACAGAGCTCTTACGACGGCCAGTACCGATATATTGAACTTGTGCCATAGGTTTTGTCCCTCCCTCTTAATTAACCGCGAAGTTCGTAAACTTCAGGTTTTTGTGCTTGGTGCGGATGTTCTGCGCCAGCGTAAACGTGTAATTTTTTAAACATTTGACGACCAAGAGAATTCTTTGGAAGCATGCCTTTAACAGCAAGTTCGATCATTTTCTCAGCATAATTTGTACGCATTTCCAAAGCAGTTCTTTGCTTTAAACCACCTGGATGCATAGTGTGACGGTAGTAAATTTTATCATTTAATTTATTACCAGTTAATTCAATCTTTGATGCGTTAAGAATGATTACATTATCACCAGTGTCAACATGTGGTGTAAAAGTAGGTTTGTTTTTACCACGTAAGATTGATGCTACTTCAGAAGCAAGACGACCAAGAGTTTTGCCCTCAGCATCAATCACGTACCATTTACGCTCGATATTGTTGGCATTTGCCATAAACGTTGTACGCATGAGTTTCCCTCCTAATTAAATCCGTTAAAAGATTATTTTTCGCACTTTTAAAGCAATCAACGATTCGATTCTGTTCCGGGAATGAACGTTAAAAACCCTTGTGCGCTCAAGTTTTCGATTCATATATTTTCAATCACGATTAAGACTTTCCGGGGCTTTATCGTGGGATTAAAAACACACACATATAATATAATAAATACTTACAGTCCAATTGTCAAGAAAATGTTACACCAGGTCGGGTTGCTTTAATAAAAAACTTCACAAAGATACAATCCCCGTGCCGGCGCTGTTTTCCCTGCGAAACGCCGATCTTTTTTTTCTAAAATAACCGGTATATCCTCAGCCGAAATGTCTCCTGAGCCAACGGCTAGTAAAGTTCCCACCAGTATCCGAACCATATTATATAAAAAGCCATTCCCGACAAAACGAAGGGTCAGTAAGTCACCATCGCTAATAAAATCGATCGCATCAATCGTGCGGATTTTATCCTCCACCTCTGTCTTTGCAGAGCAAAAACTAGTAAAGTCATGGGTCCCAAGGAAATATTTACTTGCTTGCCGCATTGATTCTACATTTAATCCGTAAGGGTATTGGCAAGCAAATTTCCGCCGGAAAGGGTCCCTTTTAGGAGATAAATGCAGCATATAGCGATATTCTTTCCCAACAGCATCGAAACGTGCATGAAATGACGCGTCTGCCTTCAGAACCGATAGAACTGAAATATCTTCTGGCAGCATCGAGTTCAAAGCGATTTCCCACTTTTGCTCTGAAATAGCAAGTGGCGAATCAAAGTGAATGACCTGCCCCTTGGCATGAACGCCCGCATCAGTACGGCCTGAACCAACGACCTTTATGCTGGCCCCTTTATGCATTTTTGCCAACATCGCTTCTAATTCTGATTGGACCGTCCGTTTATTGGGCTGGACCTGATAACCGGAAAATCCCGAGCCATCATAGGAAATAACACATTTATACCTTTGCATCGTTTCGCCCCATTATGAACGTAATAAGAATAAAAGAATGGTTAACATACCTAATAGTACTAGCTGCAGGGAATCGGCTAAATGCCAGCTTAATTGCCGGTATTTTGTCCTGCCTTCCCCGCCGCGGTAGCCTCTAGCCTCCATCGCAATCGCCAGTTCTTCCGCCCTTTTAAAGGAACTGACAAACAAGGGAATGAGCAGCGGGATTACCGCCTTAATTCGTTCCTTGAATGGACCACTGGCAAATTCAACTCCACGGGCAATTTGCGCCTTCATAATTTTATCAGTTTCCTGCATTAATGTCGGAATAAAGCGCAAAGAGATCGACATCATCAACGCCATTTCATGTACTGGAAACTTCACCTTTTTTAAAGGATTCAATAAGGTTTCAAGTCCGTCGGTAATCTCAATAGGGGTAGTCGTTAATGTCAGCAATGAGGTCATTAGAATTAAGAAGAAGAATCGTAAAGAAATAAAAATCCCCATTCTTAAGCCTTCTTCATAAATTTTCACAGGTCCCCACGAAAGCAAAAGCGCACCTTCCTTTGTAAAAAACAGTTGCAGGACTAAGGTAAACAGAACAAGCCAGAGCACAGGCTTAAGTCCTCCATATAAAAAGCGAACCGGAATCCGTGACATTCCCAGCATGAAAAAAGTATAAATACCAATTAGTGCATACGTTACTGCATTGTTAGCTAGAAAAATAATACAAACAAATAAAAAGATAATAATGAGCTTTGACCGGGAGTCCATCTTATGAATAACGGAATCTGCCGGTACATAACGGCCGAAAATCATTTTTTCCATCATGAGCGTACACCTCTGCTTAAGGCCTCTGTTACCGCAGCAGACAGCTCTTCGATAGACAGATAAATTCTTCCTAACTTCATGCCTGTTTTCTCCTCCAGCTTAAGCTGAAAACGAACCACTTCCGGAACATCGAGCCCCATTTTAACCAATTCAATTGGGGAAGAGAAAATCTCCTCTGGTGTCCCCTGGTTGACAACCTTGCCTTGCTGCATGATGACAATTTGGTCTGCGTATCTGGCCGCATCCTCCATACTATGTGTGACTAATATTGTCGAAAGATTTCGATCCTTGTGAAGCGCATAAAACATGTCCATAATCTCCTTGCGGCCGCGCGGGTCTAATCCCGCGGTAGGCTCGTCCAAGACAATCACATCAGGCTCCATCGCCAATACTCCAGCAATCGCAACCCGCCGCATTTGACCACCTGAGAGATCAAACGGTGACTTTTCTAAAATCTCTTCCGCGAGACCGACTTGTTTCAATGCCTGCCTTGCCCGTTGCTTTGCCACGGGCTCCGATACACCGAAATTTAGCGGTCCAAAGATGATATCCTTTTCAACAGTTTCTTCAAATAATTGATGCTCAGGAAATTGAAAAACAATCCCTACCTTTTGACGCACATGCTTCAAGTTCTTGTTTTTCTGCTGCGCTTTAATTTCGCGGTCACCAATTTTGACGGTTCCGTTTGACGGCTGCAGGAGGGCATTCAAATGCTGCAAGACTGTGGATTTACCAGAGCCGGTGTGACCAATGATTGCCATGTATGTTCCTGATGGAATATCAATGGAAACATCCTCTATCGCCAGCCGTTCAAAAGGAGTGTTTGCCTGATATCGATAATCTATATGCTGAAGCGAGATGTCCATAGCTCTGTCACCAACTCTTCTTCCGATAAATAATGTTTAGATAAGTCAATTCCTTTTTTCCGAAAAGCTTTGCTCATTTTTACTGAGAAGGGAATATCCAATCCTAATTGAATCAATTGCTCATCCATCGAGAAAATCTCTTCCGGCGTCCCCTCGCGAAAAACTTCTCCTTTATTCATGACAATAATGCGATCCGCTTTTGCGGCTTCCTCTAGGTCGTGGGTAATTGAGATAACAGTTAAAGCTTTCTCAGCTTTTAAAAGTCTGACCGTTTCTAATACCTCCTCACGTCCTCTTGGGTCAAGCATTGACGTCGCTTCATCGAGAATAATAATCGAAGGTCTTAAGGCAAGTACACCGGCAATAGCTACCCGCTGTTTTTGTCCACCTGATAGATGGTGGGGCTCTTGATACAGAAATTGATCCATTTTCACTTTTCTTAATGAATCCTCGACTCTTCGGACCATTTCATCTCTGGGTATTCCATTATTTTCTAGACCAAAAGCCACATCATCCTGTACCGTTGTTCCAACAAATTGGTTATCAGGGTTTTGAAAGACCATCCCAATCTGTTTACGGATATCCCATATCGATTCTTCGTTAAGCGGCATGCCGCAAACAGTAATCTCACCTTGCTGCGGAAACTGCAAGCCATTAAGAAGCTTTGCCATCGTCGATTTACCGGAACCGTTATGTCCAACGATTGCCAGCCATTCCCCTTCATAGATGTCGAAACTGACATGGTTTAACGCATACCGTTCCTGTTCATCGTATTGGAAAGAAACTCCCTTTAACGATACAATTGATTCTTTCATCGAATATATCCTCCTCTCAACTCAACTGAACTCATCTCTATGTCTTAATATATATACTATAAAATCTAGGAATTTTCTAGATTGGCTTTTTCCATGGATTCGGCTGATTTCAGCCACGTATAACCCTTCTATTGGACACTTTTTTCAATTCGCTACCCATTTTGTCCATTAGAACTCGTCTATTGGACATTTCTCTTGATTCAGAAGCTGCTTTTGTCCTTTAGAACGTTTCTATGGGACAGTTTTCTCTATTTGATACACATTTTTGTCCATTAGAACGCCTCTATTGGACAAAAATCGAACATATACAGCTAATAATGTCCATTATAACAAAAAAAGCCCGCACCTCGTCCCCTGGCAGCACGTGTTTAAACTGCGTTTAAAAGGGATTTCTATAAAAGAAATGGGAGGAGGTGCATGAGCTAGACGGGGCGTGAAGAGAATAAAATTAAACTTTCTAGAAAAAGCAATCCTCGCTCCATTGATGGAGTCACGCTCATCATAACACTCGTTTTGGCTTGGGTCTAACATGATATAAAATTTCCTTTACAGAAAAAGGGCAAAGAACAAGTTTGTTTGTAAACTGTCCAGCGCCCTTGTTGTCTGTTAAAGCTTTTATTAAACTAACTCGATAATAACCATTGGTGCACCGTCACCGCGGCGTGGTCCAAGTTTCATAATTCGAGTGTATCCACCTTGACGCTCTTGATAACGTGGTGCGATATCAGCGAAAAGTTTTTGTATTGCACTTGTATTATTTTCAGCATCAGCTACTTCATTACGAACATATGATGCAGCTTGACGGCGAGCATGTAAATCCCCGCGTTTGCCTAGAGTGATCATTTTTTCAACAGTCACACGAATTTCTTTCGCACGAGTTTCTGTTGTTTCGATGCGCTCGTTGATAATTAAATCTGTTGTTAAATCACGCAGCATAGCTTTACGCTGTGCACTTGTGCGTCCTAACTTTCTGTATGCCATGAAGGGTTCCCTCCTTTGTTGAAGTCATAAAGCGGAATTTAAGCAGCGTTACAAACGAGCACAAAATCAGTCGTCTTTACGCAGGCCCAATCCAAGCTCTTCTAGTTTCGCCTTCACTTCTTCGAGTGATTTGCGGCCTAAATTACGTACCTTCATCATATCTTCTTCAGTCTTATTTGCTAATTCCTGAACAGTGTTGATACCAGCACGCTTTAAGCAGTTGTAAGAACGAACAGAAAGATCTAGTTCTTCAATTGTCATTTCCAGAACTTTTTCCTTTTGATCTTCTTCTTTTTCTATCATAATTTCAGCATTTTGCGCTTCATCAGTTAACCCGACGAAAATATTCAAATGCTCAGTCAAAATTTTCGAACCAAGAGCAATCGCTTCTTTAGGCCCAGTGCTTCCATCTGTCCAAACATCAAGCGTCAGCTTATCAAAATTAGACATTTGTCCCACACGGGTATTTTCTACCTGAAAAGACACACGTGATACTGGCGTATAAATGGAGTCAATCGGAATTACACCAATTGGCTGATCTTCTCTTTTGTTCTGTTCAGCTGGTGTATAACCACGTCCACGTCTTGCCGTTAAACGCATGCGAAGATGTCCATTTGTCGCTAATGTCGCAATATGAAGGTTGGGATTTAAAATCTCAACATCACTGTCATGGGTAATATTGCCTGCCTTGACAGGTCCTTCGCCCTGCACATCAATTTCAAGTGTTTTTTCTTCGTCAGAATAGACTTTTAAAGCGATTTTCTTAATGTTTAAAATGATGGATGTTACATCCTCTACGACGCCTTCAATTGTTGAGAACTCATGAAGTACCCCATCGACCTGAATCGATGTAACAGCGGCACCTGGGAGTGAAGATAATAGGATACGACGTAAGGAGTTACCCAAAGGGGTAACATATACAAGCGCTCAAGTGGCTCTACGACGAACTTACCGTACTTGGCATCATCGTTGATCTCAACCGTTTCGATTTTTGGTTTTTCTATTTCAATCATCAAATAACCCTCCTTCAAAACGTCGAAACCTCAATTAGTCATAAATGATAATTGAAATTCCCCCATGTATACGTTCCCGTTTTGTGCACAACAACTGGAATAAATTTTCTGGAAAAAATAAGTATCATATCCATTATAGACGCATGATACGAGTTCTATACAGAAAAATTAAACACGACGGCGTTTTGGTGGACGGCATCCATTATGAGGAACAGGTGTAACGTCTTTGATTGCTGTTACTTCAAGACCAGCAGCTTGAAGAGCACGGATTGCAGCTTCACGTCCTGCGCCAGGTCCTTTTACAGTAACTTCTAAAGTCTTCATACCGTGTTCAATGGAAGTCTTAGCTGCAGTTTCAGCCGCCATTTGTGCTGCGAACGGAGTAGATTTACGAGAACCTCTAAATCCAAGCGCACCTGCACTTGACCATGAAATTGCATTACCATGAACATCAGTGATAGTTACGATCGTATTGTTAAATGTTGAGCGGATATGCGCGATACCAGCTTCAATATTCTTTTTAACACGACGTTTACGTGTATTCGTTTTACGTGCCATTTAAATAACCTCCTTTGCCGATTACTTCTTCTTGTTCGCAACAGTCTTACGAGGACCTTTGCGTGTACGAGCGTTGTTTTTCGTATTTTGACCACGAACCGGTAAACCACGACGATGACGTAATCCGCGGTAGCAGCCGATTTCCATTAAACGCTTAATGTTAAGAGAAACTTCACGGCGAAGATCACCTTCAACTTTTAACTTGTCGATGATGTCACGGATTTTGTTTAATTCTTCTTCAGTTAAATCACGCACACGAGTATCTGCAGAAACACCAGCTTCTGCTAAAACTTTTTGTGCGGTATTTTTACCAATACCATAAATGTAAGTTAATGAGATTACTACACGTTTTTCACGTGGAATATCTACACCAGCAATACGTGCCATATTGAAGCGCACCTCCTTCAAAATTAACCTTGTTTTTGTTTATGTTTAGGGTTTTCACAGATAACCATAACTTTTCCGCGTCTACGGATAACTTTGCACTTTTCGCAGATCGGTTTAACAGATGGTCTTACTTTCATTATCCTAACCTCCTTAATGGTACGGAGTGCAAGCTGATTATTTGAAGCGGTAAGTAATTCTTCCGCGTGTTAAGTCATATGGAGAAAGCTCAACAGTCACCTTGTCACCCGGAAGGATTCGAATGAAGTGCATTCGAATTTTACCAGAAACATGAGCTAGCACAGTATGACCATTTTCTAATTCTACCTTAAACATTGCATTTGGCAAAGTTTCAATAACTTTACCTTCAATTTCAATAACATCATCTTTGGCCATCATCTCGTCTCCCTTCTGATCATTGTATATAAAGCAATTCTTCTCAGTCGTACTACAATAGCAACCTTATAATACTAACATATTGTTCGTCTTCTGTCCGCAAGTAATTTCTACATTATCAGGAATAAGCAATTCCTCATGTAAGTCTTGCCCAACTCTCGGTCCTACATACTCAGTACAATAGAAAAGCTTTTGCTTCCACATACCTATGATTTCTTTTGAAGAGATGTTCGAGAGTCGCTCAATTGTTTCACTAACGACCATTAATGCAAGTCCTCAAGCAATTGCTCGATATCAGCGAATACTTTGTGAATATCCTGCTGACCATCAATCGTGCGGAGGTAGCCTTTTGTTTCGTAAAAAGTTAGTAATGGCTCTTGCTGTTTGATATTGACGTCTAAGCGATTTTGAACGGTATCAGCATTATCATCTGCTCGTTGATAGAGCTCGCCGCCGCAGCGGTCGCACACACCCTCTTTTGCAGGAGGATTAAATATTAAATGATAAGTCGATCCACATTCTTTACAAATTCGGCGTCCTGTCAAACGATCCATTAGAATACTCTTGTCAACATTTATATTAATCACATAATTGATTTTTTTATTTAAATCAACTAATAGATTTTCCAATGCCTCTGCTTGAGGTACTGTTCTAGGAAAACCATCTAGTAGGAAGCCTTTTTGACAGTCTTCTTTACTTAATCGTTCCCGTACAATGCCAATCGTTACTTCATCAGGAACAAGTTCACCTTTGTCCATAAAGGATTTTGCTTGTATTCCTAAATCCGTTCCTTCTTTCATCGCTGCACGGAACATATCTCCTGTAGAGATATGAGGGATGCCGTATTGATCGACGATTTTTTCAGCCTGAGTACCTTTACCGGCACCTGGAAGGCCCATTAATACTAAATTCACACGTGTTCCCCCTCGTGCTGTAAATAGGGTTCAGGGAACCAGCGGCCCCCAAAACCTTTACTTTATAAAACCTTTATAATGACGTTTAACTAATTGTGCTTCAAGCTGCTTATACGTATCAAGGGCAACCCCGACCACGATTAGCAAGCTTGTTCCTCCGATTTGCGCCGATTGCGGCAAATTCGCTATTTTTATAAAAATAGTAGGAAGTACGGCAATCACTGTTAAGAAGATCGCCCCAACAAACGTTAAACGGTATAAAACGCGAGTTAAGTATTCCTGCGTACTCTTTCCTGGACGAATGCCCGGGATATAGCCGCTTTGCTTCTGTAAGTTTTCCGCTGCTTGTTCAGGGTTAACTTGGATAAAAGCATAGAAATAAGTAAACGCAATAATCAATGCTGCATATAAAGTCATCCCAATAGGATGAGAATAGTCTAAATTATTGTTTATCCAGTTCGTTACATCATTTGTTCCAAAAAAAGATGCTACCGTTCTTGGTGTTACAATAAATGACACCGCAAAGATAACAGGAATTACACCAGCTGCGTTAACTTTTAACGGCATATGAGTGGATTGACCACCTACTGGATTACGTCCCGCTACCACACGTTTTGCATACTGGATTGGTATTTTACGATTGGCTTGTTGGATGAAAATAACACCAACAATGATTGCGATAACCGCAAGCACGATTAATAAAACCGTAACAATACGTAAGAATATAGCATCTCCAGCGTTTTCAAATTGCTGTACATAGATCTGATTAATAGTGGAAGGCATACCAGCAACAATCCCGGCAAAGATGATGATGGAAATACCATTTCCCACACCTTTTTCAGTAATTTGCTCACCTAACCACATCAGAAAAGCTGTACCAGCAGTTAAAGTTACCGCAATTAAAAGATACGTACCAATTCCAGGATTTTGAATCAATTGTCCCTGGGCCAAATTATTAAACCCATAAGACATCCCTAATGCCTGGATAAATCCAAGAATGATAGTAAAATAACGGGTGATTTGAGCAATCTTACGACGCCCTGATTCCCCTTGTTTGGACCATTCCGTAAATTTCGGAACGACATCCATTTGCAGAAGCTGAATGATAATCGATGCAGTAATATACGGCATGATACCCATCGCAAAAATAGAGAATTGCTTTAATGCTCCACCGCCAAAGGTATTTAAGATGCCGAATACACTAAGCTTATCTTGATTAGCAAGTACCTCTGCATTTACATTCGGTACAGGTATAAATGTACCAAGTCGAAATACGACTAACATTAAAAGGGTGAAAATAATCTTTTTTCTTATATCACCCACGCGCATAAAATTGGAGATTGTCTGGAACATTAGTTCACCTCAGTAGTTCCACCAGCAGCTTCGATTGCTTCCTTAGCAGCAGAGGAGAATTTGTGAGCTTTTACAGTCAACTTTTTCTCTAGCGTTCCATTAGCAAGAATCTTAATTCCTGCTTTTTCGTTACTTACTACGCCTGTTTCGATAAGAAGTTCTGGAGTAACTTCTGTACCGTCTTCAAAGCGATTTAAAGTATCAAGGTTAACAATAGCAAAGTCTTTACGGTTAACATTGGTAAAACCACGTTTTGGTAAACGACGGAATAAAGGAGTTTGACCACCTTCGAAACCAAGTCTTACACCACCGCCGGAACGAGCATTTTGTCCCTTATGACCTTTACCAGCAGTTTTCCCTTGACCAGAACCGATACCGCGTCCTAACCTTTTACGTTCTTTACGAGAACCCTCGGCAGGTTTTAATTCATGAAGTTTCATATTGGCACCTCCTTATGAAAGAAAACAATCAATTATTGTTCTTTAACTGTTACAAGGTGAGCAACTTTGGTAATCATACCGCGAATCGCAGCGTTATCTTGATGCTCAACTGTTTGATTTAATTTACGTAAACCTAAGGCAGTAACTGTTGCACGTTGGTCCTCAGGGCGACCAATTACGCTGCGGTTAAGGGTAATTAAAAGTTTCGCCATTTGAATTCCCCCCTTATCCTAACAGTTCTTCTACTGATTTACCACGTAATTTCGCTACGTCTTCAGCACGTTTTAATTGTTTTAACCCTTCAACTGTAGCACGTACCATGTTGATTGGTGTGTTTGTTCCTAATGATTTAGAAAGGATATCTGCTACCCCTGCTAACTCAAGTACGGCACGAACTGGACCGCCGGCAATAACTCCTGTACCTTCAGAAGCAGGTTTTAGAAGAATTTCACCAGCACCAAAACGTCCAATTACTTGGTGAGGAACAGTCGTTCCAACCATTGGCACTTCGACTAAGTTTTTCTTTGCATCTTCGATGGCTTTGCGAATCGCATCTGGCACTTCTTGTGCTTTACCAGTACCGAATCCGACATGACCGTTTTTATCCCCGACTACTACTAGAGCAGAGAAACGGAAACGACGTCCACCTTTAACAACTTTCGCAACACGGTTAACTGTAACTACGCGTTCTTCAAGTTCAAGTTTGTTTGGATCAATACGACGCATCTTTTTGTGTCCCTCCTTTGTCTATTAAAATTGTAAGCCGTTTTCGCGGGCGGCATCTGCTAATACTTGAACACGTCCATGGTATAAGTATCCTCCGCGATCAAAGACAACAGAAGTGATACCTTTTTCTACCGCACGTTTAGCGACTAATTCACCGACTGCTTTTGCTGCTTCAACATTACTAGAAGAATCAAGAGTAAATTCCTTATCTAAAGTAGAAGCACTAGCTAAAGTTACTCCGCTCATATCGTCAATTACTTGAGCATAAATATGTTTGTTAGAACGAAACACATTTAGACGAGGACGAGCTGCGGTACCGCTAAGTTTCGCACGAACACGAGCATGTCTTTTTCTGCGAGTAGCGTTTTTATCAAGCTTCGTAATCATTTACGTCACTCCTTTCATTTACCTTTTGCGGCATTACTTACCTGTTTTACCTTCTTTACGACGAACGAATTCACCTTCGTAACGAATTCCTTTGCCTTTATACGGCTCTGGAGGACGTACTCCGCGAATATTGGCAGCTAATTCGCCAACACGTTCTTTATCTGTACCTTTAATCGTAATCTTTGTATTGGAAGGTACTTCAATTTCAAGGCCGGCTTCAGGTTCAAATTCAACTGGGTGTGAGTAACCAACGTTTAAAACAAGCTTGTTTCCTTGCTTTTGCACACGGTATCCTACCCCGATTAACTCTAAGTTTCTTGTAAAGCCAGTGGAAACACCTTCAACCATGTTCGCGATTACCGCACGAGTTGTTCCGTGCAATGCGCGGTGTTCCTTCACGTCAGAAGGACGAGTGATTGTAATAATGTTTTCTTCAATGTTAATTGCAATGTCAGGATTAAAAGAACGAGTTAGTTCGCCTTTAGGCCCTTTAACAGTAACAGTATTGTTGTTTAAAGTAACCGTAACTCCTGCTGGAATTTCAATTGGTTTTTTTCCTATGCGAGACATTTAGTGCACCTCCATTCATTCAGAAACTCTCTTACCAAACGTATGCTAATACTTCTCCGCCGATTTGTTTTGCACGAGCTTCTTTATCAGTTATAACACCAGTTGATGTTGAGACTAATGCGATACCAAGACCGTTTAAAACGCGTGGTACCTCAGTAGATTTAGCGTAAACTCGAAGTCCAGGCTTGCTTATGCGCTTAAGACCAGTAATAACGCGTTCGTTATTTGCACCGTACTTTAAGAAGATACGGATGATACCTTGTTTGTTGTCTTCGATAAATTCGACATCACGTACGAAACCTTCGCGCTTTAAAATTTCAGCAATTTCTTTTTTCAAATTAGAAGCAGGCACTTCTAACTTTTCGTGACGCACCATGTTCGCATTACGAATGCGAGTAAGCATATCAGCAATTGGATCTGTCATGACCATTATTTTTACCTCCTTCCCAGACTTGGGTTTTACCAGCTAGCTTTTTTAACACCAGGAATTTGTCCTTTGTATGCTAATTCACGGAAACAAATACGGCAAAGCTTAAATTTACGGTATACAGAGTGTGGACGTCCGCAACGTTCGCAGCGTGTGTACTCTTGTACTTTGAATTTAGGCGTGCGCTGTTGTTTCGCAATCATTGACTTTTTAGCCACGTTTTCGCCTCCCTTATTTAACGATTACTTTTGGAATGGCATTCCAAATTGAGTTAAAAGTTCACGAGATTCTTCATCAGTGTTAGCAGTCGTTACGATAACGATATCCATACCACGAACTTTGCTTACTTTATCGTAATCAATTTCAGGGAAGATTAATTGTTCTTTAATACCCAATGTATAGTTACCGCGACCATCGAATGCTTTTTTAGAAACACCACGGAAGTCACGAACACGGGGTAAAGAAACGGAAACTAATTTATCCAAGAATTGGTACATGCGCTCACCGCGAAGTGTAACTTTTGCACCGATTGGCATACCTTCACGAAGACGGAAGCCAGCAATTGATTTTTTTGCACGTGTTACGACAGGTTTTTGACCTGTAATGGTTGCAAGCTCTTCCACTGCATTGTCAAGTGACTTTGCATTAGCAACTGCGTCACCAACGCCCATATTAATAACGATCTTATCAAGTTTTGGAACTTGCATAACTGATTTATAGTTGAACTTGCTCATTAGAGCAGGTGTTACTTCTTTAACAAACTTTTCTTTTAGGCGGTTCACTTATTGTACCTCCCTTCTTAATTTTGACTATTTATCTAAAACTACACCGGATTTTGCTACGCGTACTTTTTTGCCATCAACCGTTTTGGAACCTACACGGGTAGGATTACCAGATTTAGGATCGATAGGCATAACATTTGATACATGGATTGGAGCCTCAAAGCTGATAATTCCGCCTTGTGGATTCACTTGAGAAGGTTTCGAGTGTTTCTTAACGATGTTTACACCTTCAACAAGAACGCGGGATTCTTTAGGATAAGCAGCGAGGATTACACCTGTTTTGCCTTTATCCTTACCAGAGATCACTCTGACCTTATCACCTTTTTTAACATGCATCCGTAAGCACCTCCTTAAAGGCAATTTGGATTTAAATTATAATACTTCTGGAGCTAAAGATACGATTTTCATAAAGTTGTTGTCGCGAAGTTCGCGGGCAACTGGTCCAAAGATACGAGTTCCACGAGGGCCCTTATCATCTTTGATAATGACACATGCGTTTTCATCGAAACGAATGTATGAACCATCAGGGCGGCGGGCACCACTCTTTGTACGAACAATAACTGCCTTAACAACGTCACCTTTTTTAACAACGCCACCAGGTGTTGCTTGTTTTACTGTACAAACGATCACATCACCAATACCAGCAGTTTTGCGACCAGAACCACCTAGAACTTTAATCGTAAGTACTTCACGAGCACCAGAGTTGTCAGCAACTTTTAAACGTGATTCTTGTTGAATCATGTGTGTAACCTCCCTTCGGAAATGTTGCGTTATCCGAACAATTAAATAATAACTGCTTTTTCTACTACTTCAACTAAACGGAAGCGTTTAGTAGCTGAAAGCGGACGAGTTTCCATGATGCGTACTACATCACCGATTTTTGCCTCATTTTGCTCATCATGAGCTTTAAACTTTTTAGAGTACTTAACGCGTTTACCGTATAATGGATGCTTTTTGTGTGTTTCGACTAGAACTGTAACGGTTTTATCCATCTTGTCAGAAACAACGCGTCCAGTGTAAACTTTGCGCTGGTTACGTTCACTCATATTCGTGAACCTCCTCTCCATGATTACTTGTTAAAGCTGATTTCTCTTTCACGAACAACTGTTTTCATGCGAGCAATCGATTTACGTACTTCACGAATACGAGCTGTGTTTTCAAGTTGTCCTGTCGCCAATTGAAAGCGAAGGTTGAAAAGTTCTTCTTTTAAAGATTTTACTTTTTGTTCAATTTCAGCAGTGGTAAGGTCACGCAGTTCATTAGCTTTCACTTGATTCACCACCAATTTCTTCTCGTTTTACAAACTTACACTTAACAGGAAGTTTGTGCATTGCTAGTCGAAGTGCTTCACGAGCGATTTCTTCAGAAACACCTGCGATTTCGAACATGATTTTTCCAGGTTTAACAACAGCTACCCAGCCTTCAGGCGCCCCTTTACCGGAACCCATCCGCACTTCTAACGGTTTAGCAGTGTAAGGCTTATGTGGGAAGATTTTAATCCATACTTTACCGCCACGTTTCATGTAACGTGTCATCGCAATACGGGCAGCTTCAATTTGACGGTTTGTGATCCATGATGCTTCAGTAGCTTGAAGACCGTATTCACCGAAAGTTACTTCAGTGCCGCCTTTTGCGTTACCACGCATTTTACCACGGTGTTGACGGCGATATTTTACGCGTTTTGGCAATAACATGATTATTTGCCTCCTTCCGCATTTTTCTTCTTAGTAGGAAGGACTTCGCCCTTATAGATCCATACTTTAACGCCTAACTTACCATAAGTAGTATCAGCCTCAGCTGTAGCATAGTCGATATCTGCGCGAAGTGTATGAAGTGGTACTGTTCCTTCACTGTAGTGTTCTGAACGAGCGATATCCGCACCGCCTAGACGACCTGATACCATTGTTTTAATACCTTTTGCGCCAGCACGCATTGCACGTTGAATTACTTGCTTTTGTGCACGACGGAAAGATACACGATTTTCTAATTGACGAGCAATATTTTCAGCAACTAATTTCGCATCAACGTCAGCTCTCTTGATTTCAAGAATGTTGATATGAACTCGTTTGCCAGTTAATGAGTTTAATGCTTTACGAAGTGCTTCCACTTCCGTACCGCCTTTACCGATAACCATACCAGGCTTAGCTGTATGGACTGTTACGTTCACACGGTTTGCAGCACGTTCGATTTCTACTTTAGAAACAGAAGCATCTTTTAAACGTTTCGTGATGTATTCACGAATTTTAAGGTCTTCGTGTAAAAGAGTAGCGAAGTCTTTGCCTGCGTACCACTTAGATTCCCAATCACGAATGATTCCAATACGCAAACCGACAGGATTTACTTTTTGACCCACAGCTTATCCCTCCTTCTTTTCTGATAATACGATTGTGATGTGGCTTGTGCGTTTGTTAATTTGGCTAGCACGGCCCATAGCGCGAGGACGAAAACGTTTTAAGGTTGGTCCTTCATCAACAAATGCTTGTTCAACAACTAGATTGTTTACGTCCATTTCATAGTTGTGCTCGGCATTTGCCATAGCTGATTTTAATACTTTTTCCACGATTGGAGAAGCAGCCTTAGGAGTGAGATTTAAAATCGCCACCGCTTCACCAACTTGCTTACCTCGGATTAAATCAACGACTAAACGTGCTTTACGAGGAGCAATACGAACTGTTCTTGCAACAGCTTTAGCTTGCATTTGGATGCCCTCCTCTCTTAACGTCTTGTTTTCTTGTCATCATTACCATGGCCTTTGTAAGCACGTGTTGGAGCAAATTCTCCAAGCTTGTGTCCTACCATGTCTTCAGTTACATATACAGGCACATGTTTACGACCATCATAAACTGCGATTGTGTGGCCGATAAATTGTGGGAAAATCGTTGAACGGCGTGACCAAGTTTTAATAACTTGCTTACTTTCCGTTTCATTTAACTTTTCGACTTTAACCATTAAATGATCATCAACAAATGGTCCTTTTTTTAAGCTGCGACCCATGAAGGAACCTCCCTTCGTGACTGTTCTACGGCTCTATTCTTGAACCGTAGCAGAGTCCCGTTATTTTTTACGACGACGTACAATAAATTTATCTGATTTATTTTTCTTCTTACGAGTTTTGTATCCAAGAGTTGGTTTGCCCCATGGAGACATTGGTGACTTACGTCCGATTGGTGAACGTCCTTCACCACCACCGTGTGGGTGATCGTTAGGGTTCATAACAGATCCACGAACTGTTGGGCGCTTGCCTAACCAGCGTGAACGTCCTGCTTTACCAATTTTAATAAGCTCGTGTTGTTCGTTTCCAACTTGACCGATAGATGCACGGCATTCAGCAAGAATCATACGAACTTCACCAGAAGTTAAACGTACTAGTACGTATTTTCCTTCTTTACCAAGTACTTGTGCGCTTGTTCCAGCAGAACGAACTAACTGGCCGCCTTTTCCTGGTTTTAATTCGATGTTGTGTACTACTGTACCAACTGGGATATTTACTAATGGAAGGGAGTTACCCACTTTAATATCAGCCTCAGGGCCTGACATTACTTCCATACCAACTACTAGGTTTTTCGGAGCTAAGATATAACGCTTTTCTCCATCCACGTAATTGATTAATGCAATGTTTGCAGAACGGTTTGGATCGTACTCGATAGTGGCAACGCGTCCTGGAATGCCATCTTTGTTACGTTTAAAATCGATTAAACGATATTGACGCTTGTGGCCGCCACCTTGATGACGAACAGTTAACTTACCTTGGTTATTACGGCCGCCTTTTCTTGTTAGCGGTGCTAAAAGAGATTTCTCTGGAGTACTAGTTGTGATTTCAGCAAAATCAGAAGTAGTCATTCCGCGACGACCATTGGAGGTAGGTTTGTACTTTTTAATCGCCATTTTATTTCCCTCCTCTTCTTGTTAGGTTCTTATGCTTCAAAGAATTCAATTTCTTTGCTATCAGCAGTTAATTTTACAATTGCTTTTCGACGTTTGTTTGTGTATCCGCCGAATTTACCCATACGCTTGAATTTACCTTTATAGTTCATGATGTTAACTTTCTCAACATCAACACCAAAGATTACTTCAACAGCATCTTTAACTTGTGTTTTGTTAGCTCTAACATCCACTTCAAACGTATATTTCTTTTCAGCCATTAGGTCAGTAGAACGCTCAGTAATAACGGGGCGCTTAATGATATCGCGTGCATCCATTATGCAAGCACCTCCTCTACTTTTTCAACCGCTGCTTTAGTCATGATTAATGTATCATGATTTACAACGTCAAGTACGTTGATTCCATCAGCTGTTACAACTGTTACACCAGGGATGTTGCGAGCAGATAATGCTACGTTTTCATCTAGGTCAGCAGTAACGATAAGTGCCTTTTTCTCTACAGAAAGGCCGCCTAATACTGTTTTGAAATCTTTTGTTTTTGGTGCATTGAATGCAAGGCTTTCAAGTACCAAGATGTTTTCTTCTAATACTTTAGAAGATAATGCAGATTTGATCGCTAAGCGACGAACCTTTTTCGGTAATTTGTAGCTGTAGCTGCGTGGTGTTGGTCCGAATACCGTACCACCTCCGCGCCATTGTGGAGAACGAATTGACCCTTGACGAGCACGGCCAGTTCCTTTTTGGCGCCATGGCTTACGACCACCGCCGCGTACTTCAGAACGAATTTTAGTTTTATGAGTTCCTTGACGTAATGAAGCTCGTTGCATAACAATTGCTTCAAATAATACGTGCTGGTTGGGCTCAATCCCAAAAACAGATTCATTAAGCTCGATATCACCAACTTGTGATCCGCTTTGGTTTAATAATGCTACTTTAGGCATTCCTTTGTTCCTCCTTTCTTAAAAGGTAATTATGCTTTTACCGCACCTTTAATTTTAAGTAATGCTTTTTTCGCTCCTGGAACGTTACCTTTGATTAAAAGTAAGTTACGCTCAGCATCAACCTTTACAATTTCAAGGTTTTGAACTGTAACTTGATCCCCACCCATACGTCCTGGTAAAAGTTTACCTTTAAATACGCGGTTTGGAGCAACAGGTCCCATAGAACCAGGGCGACGATGATAACGTGAACCGTGAGCCATTGGGCCGCGGGATTGTCCGTGGCGTTTGATTACACCTTGGAAACCTTTACCCTTTGAGATTCCTGTTACATCTACAATATCGCCTGCAGCGAAAATATCAACTTTGACTTCTTGACCAACTTCATATGCTGCTAAGTCGTCTCCGCGGAATTCGCGAATGAAGCGCTTAGGAGCAGTATTTGCTTTCGCAACATGGCCCTTTTCTGGTTTGTTGGATAACTTTTCACGTTTGTCTTCAAAACCAACTTGAACAGCTGTGTATCCATCGCTATCAACTGATTTCTTTTGAAGGATTACGTTTGGAGCTACCTCAACTACAGTTACAGGAATTAAGTTGCCGTTTTCTGCAAATACTTGAGTCATACCAATCTTTCTTCCTAAGATTCCTTTGGTCATTTAAGTCACACCTCCTGATTAATTTTTCTTTTATTTTGAATTAAAGCTTAATTTCGATATCAACACCAGATGGTAAATCTAAACGCATTAACGCGTCAACTGTTTGTGGAGTTGGGTTAACGATGTCGATTAGACGCTTATGTGTCCGCATTTCGAATTGCTCACGTGAATCTTTGTACTTATGAACCGCACGAAGAATCGTATAAATGCTTTTTTCCGTTGGAAGTGGAATCGGTCCGGAAACGGCCGCACCTGAACGTTTTGCTGTTTCTACGATTTTTTCTGCAGATTGATCAAGGATTCTGTGATCATATGCTTTTAAACGGATACGAATTTTTTGTTTTGCCATTATTTTCCCTCCTTTATTCGCCTATTTTGAAAATAGACATTCTCAGTGAAAATTTCCCACACACTCGCCATGGCAAAGCGGCCGGGTGTGTCAGCAACCTTTCACATCCTCGCAGTCAAAGACCAACATTGTTTATTATACATAAAACATAATGCAAAAGCAACATTTATCACGAATTTTTTTAGGCTTCTACGCTGAACACTTTTATTATTATATAGACTGGCTTTATTAATTACAATAGCTTTTGAATATCTCCAATAATATCCTAATTATTTATGGGGAAAAAACAGAAACTTTATACTATAGAAGAAACTCGGAATATAGATTTTTAAACACAAAAAAGCAGATGGATCGTCATCCATCTGCTTTTTCTATCTTGTAATTACTCTTGGATTGTTGTGATTGAACCTGAACCTACTGTGCGTCCGCCTTCACGAATAGAGAACTTTGTTCCTTCTTCGATAGCAACTGGAGCGATAAGTTCAACAGTCATTTCAATGTGATCGCCAGGCATAACCATTTCTACGCCTTCTGGAAGATTACAAATACCAGTAATATCAGAAGTACGGAAATAGAATTGTGGACGATAGTTTGAGAAGAATGGAGTATGACGTCCACCTTCTTCTTTAGATAAAACGTAAACTTGTGCTTTGAACTTTGTGTGTGGAGTGATAGATTTCGGCTTAGCCAATACTTGGCCACGCTCGATTTCTTCACGTGCTACACCACGAAGAAGGGCACCGATGTTATCTCCAGCTTCTGCAAAATCAAGAAGCTTACGGAACATTTCTACACCTGTTACAGTAGTAGATTTTGGCTCTTCAGTGAAACCTACGATTTCAACTACGTCCCCAACTTTAACTACACCACGCTCAACACGTCCTGTAGCAACTGTTCCACGACCAGTGATTGAGAATACATCCTCAACTGGCATCATGAAAGGTTTGTCAGTGTCACGAGTTGGAGTTGGAATGAACTCATCAACAGCAGTCATAAGTTCGATAACTTTTTCTTCCCATGCAGCTTCGCCTTCTAATGCTTTAAGAGCAGAACCTTTGATAACTGGAGTGTCATCGCCAGGGAAGTCGTATTCAGATAATAGATCACGAATTTCCATTTCTACTAACTCAAGAAGTTCTTCGTCGTCAACCATGTCACACTTGTTCATGAATACTACAAGGTATGGTACACCTACTTGACGAGAAAGAAGAATGTGCTCACGAGTTTGTGGCATTGGGCCATCAGTTGCAGATACTACAAGGATACCGCCGTCCATTTGCGCAGCACCAGTGATCATGTTTTTAACATAGTCAGCGTGTCCTGGGCAGTCAACGTGTGCATAGTGGCGAGCATCAGTTTCGTACTCAACGTGTGATGTAGAAATTGTGATACCACGCTCTTTTTCTTCAGGTGCTCCGTCGATTTGATCATATCCGCGTGCTTCTGCTTTACCAGATTTAGCAAGTACAGAAGTGATTGCAGCTGTTAAAGTTGTTTTACCATGGTCAACGTGTCCAATTGTACCAATGTTAACGTGTGGCTTAGAACGGTCAAATTTAGCTTTTCCCATTAGAAAATCCTCCTCTTAATATAAAAGTTAAGTATATTTTTTATGGAAGCTGGAGATGGTTGTCCCAACTTATCAGCTTCCATGCTTACAATAGTAGTTATACTTTAAAGAAAGGTGAAAATCAATTACTCACCTTTATTTTTTTTGATGATTTCTTCAGAAATTGATTTTGGTACTTCTTCATAGTGATCAAAGTGCATAGAGAATACCCCACGACCTTGTGTACTTGAACGAAGTGCAGTTGCATAACCAAACATTTCTGAAAGTGGAACCATTGCACGAACAACTTGTGCGTTACCACGAGCTTCCATACCTTCAACACGGCCACGGCGAGCAGTGATTTGTCCCATGATATCTCCTAAATATTCTTCAGGAATTGTAACCTCAACCCTCATCATTGGCTCAAGGATTACTGGACTACACTTAGATGCAGCATTCTTAAGTGCCATTGAAGCGGCAATCTTAAACGCCATTTCTGAGGAGTCAACATCATGGTATGATCCATCGAACAATCTTGCTTTGATATCAACTAATGGATATCCAGCAAGTACACCACGATCAAGGGCATCTTCTAGACCAGCTTGAACGGCAGGGATGTATTCACGTGGAACAACACCACCAACAATTCCGTTAACAAACTCGAAGCCTTTACCTTCTTCATTCGGTCCAAATTCAATCCAAACGTGTCCGTATTGTCCACGACCACCAGATTGACGGGCGAATTTACCTTCAACTTGGGCAGAACCGCGGAAAGTTTCACGATAGGCAACTTGTGGTGCACCTACGTTTGCTTCAACCTTAAATTCACGACGCATACGGTCAACTAAAATATCAAGGTGAAGCTCTCCCATACCGGCAATGATAACCTGTCCAGTTTCCTGGTCAGTATGTGCACGGAATGTTGGATCTTCTTCTTGAAGTTTTTGCAGCGCCGTAGTCATCTTGTCTTGGTCTGCTTTAGACTTTGGTTCTACTGAAAGTTGAATTACTGGCTCAGGGAATTGCATAGACTCAAGGATTACAAGGTTTTTGTCATCACAAAGAGTATCACCAGTAGTTGTATCTTTCAATCCTACCGCTGCAGCAATGTCACCGGCAAAAACCTTTGAGATTTCTTGACGGCTGTTTGCGTGCATTTGCAGGATACGTCCAACGCGCTCGCGCTTTCCTTTAGTAGAGTTCTGAACATATGAGCCAGACTCTAGCATTCCAGAATACACGCGGAAGAACGTTAATTTCCCAACATAAGGGTCAGTCATAACTTTGAATGCAAGAGCTGAGAATGGCTCTTCATCACTAGAATGACGTTCTACGACTACATCTTCTTCATCAGGTGCATGACCTTTAATTGCAGGTACGTCTAATGGAGATGGAAGATAATCGATTACAGCATCCAGCATTAGCTGAACACCTTTGTTTTTGAATGCTGATCCACAGATTACAGGGTAGAATTCAACATTAACGGTACCTTTACGAATGCCAGCTTTAAGCTCTTCTTTAGTGATTTCTTCACCACCAAGGTATTTCTCCATTAACTCTTCATCAAGTTCTGCTACAGCTTCAACTAGTTTCTCACGGTATTCTTCAGCAAGTTCGCGGTATTCTTCCGGAATCTCGCCTACCTCGATATCAGTACCTAGGTCGTTACCGTAAAATACAGCATTCATTTCCACTAGGTCAATGATTCCTGAGAATTGATCTTCAGCACCAATCGGCAGCTGAATTGGATGAGCATTCGCTTGCAAGCGTTCATGTAATGTCTTTACAGAATACAAGAAGTCTGCACCGATTTTGTCCATCTTGTTAACGAATACTACACGTGGTACACCATAAGTTGTTGCTTGACGCCAAACGGTTTCAGTTTGCGGTTCAACACCTGATTGCGCATCTAGAACAGCTACAGCGCCATCAAGAACACGAAGAGAACGTTCAACTTCAACTGTGAAGTCTACGTGTCCTGGTGTGTCAATGATGTTTACGCGGTGACCTTTCCATGATGCAGTTGTTGCTGCGGAAGTAATAGTGATTCCGCGTTCTTGTTCCTGCTCCATCCAGTCCATCTGAGATGCACCTTCATGTGTTTCACCGATTTTATGAATCTTACCAGTGTAATAAAGGACACGCTCAGTGGTCGTCGTTTTACCGGCATCAATGTGAGCCATGATACCGATATTACGAGTGTTTAATAAGGAGAACTCTCTTGCCATTGGGTCTTTCTCCTTCCTAGTATGAAAGTTATAAGGTTAAATTACCAACGATAGTGAGCAAACGCTTTGTTTGCTTCTGCCATTTTGTGTGTATCTTCACGTTTCTTAACGGCTGCACCAGTGTTGTTAGCTGCATCCATGATTTCATTAGCTAAACGCTCTTCCATCGTTTTTTCTCCGCGATTACGTGAATAGTTCACTAACCAGCGAAGACCAAGAGTTGAACGGCGATCAGGGCGCACCTCAACTGGAACTTGATAGTTTGCACCACCTACACGGCGAGCTCTTACTTCAAGTACTGGCATGATGTTTTTCATCGCCGCATCGAAGATTTCCATTGGCTCTTTGCCGGTACGTTCGCGAATGGTATCAAACGCTGAATAAAGAATCTCTTGTGATTTACCTCTTTTACCGTCAACCATCATTTTGTTGATTAGACGAGTAACTAATTTTGAATTATATAGCGGATCTGGTAATACGTCTCTTTTTGCTACAGGACCTTTACGTGGCATGTATTTTCCTCCTTTCAAAGAAGCTTCTATTTAAAGTGATTATTTTTTTGCTGCTTTTGGTCTCTTAGTACCATATTTTGAGCGGCTTTGCATACGGTTGTTTACACCAGCTGTATCAAGTGCTCCACGTACGATATGATAACGTACCCCTGGTAAGTCTTTTACACGTCCTCCACGGATAAGAACAACACTGTGCTCTTGAAGGTTGTGGCCAATACCAGGAATGTATGCAGTCACCTCGATACCGTTTGTCAAACGTACACGAGCATATTTACGTAACGCTGAGTTCGGTTTCTTCGGAGTCATTGTACCAACACGAGTACATACTCCGCGTTTTTGTGGTGAAGTTACATTTGTTTGTGATTTCTTAAAGCTGTTATAACCTTTATTTAGCGCAGGAGATTTTGACTTCTCTGCCACTGATTGACGAGGCTTGCGCACTAGTTGGTTAATAGTAGGCATGATTTGTTTCCTCCCTTCATTATTTGTAAGTCCACACATCCAGGTGGTTCATTTTTTTGCAAAAACAAAGTTTTTGCAGACTTCTCTATCTACAAAAACAGTTTTTAACGGATAATTGCAACTGTGGCAGCACCTACTTCAATCCCGCATGCTTTCCCAAGTTTTTTCTTTGAGTCTACATAGAGGACAGGAACATCCGATCCAAGAGCTTCGTTGATAATTTTCGCTGTCACGCTAGTGTCAGCATCATTAGCAACAACCAACTCTTTTACTAGTCCTTCTTTAAGTGCCTTCACTGTTTGTTTTGTCCCTATAACGATTCTTTGTGCCTGTAATACTTTTTCATAAGACATAAATCATATCCTCCAAAGTATCAGGTGAATAGGAGCACCTTTGATATAGTAACATCTTCATGAATAGATGTCAACAAATGATTTTACTTTTTTAGACAAACAAATAGATTATAGATTCTTTAAAATGCGGTACTTGCTATGCAGCAAGTACCGCATTTTATTTTTAATTAATCAATCGCAACGGTTTCTTCGGAAGTTGTATCTCTTAACACTGGCTCAGCTTTACGGTAACGCTGCATGCCAGTTCCTGCAGGAACAAGTTTCCCGATGATAACATTCTCTTTTAAGCCGAGTAATTCATCGCGCTTGCCCTTAATCGCTGCATCGGTAAGAACTCTTGTTGTTTCTTGGAACGATGCGGCAGACAAGAATGAATCTGTTTCAAGGGAAGCTTTCGTGATTCCAAGTAAGACTGGACGTCCCGTCGCCGGTAATTTTCCGCTTAAGAGTGCTTTTTCATTCGCATCCCTAAACTGATGAATATCAAGAAGTGTGCCTGGTAGAACATCTGTTTCACCGGCATCACTCACACGAACTTTACGGAGCATTTGACGAACCATAACTTCAACGTGCTTATCGCCAATTTCAACCCCTTGCATGCGGTAAACCTTTTGAACTTCACGCAATAAGTATTCTTGAACCGACTTAACGTCTTTCACTTTGATCAGTTCTTTCGGATCAATCGAACCTTCCGTTAACTCTTGGCCGCGTTCAATTGGATCATTGATCGCTACCTTCAAGCGTGCTGTATACGGCGCATTATAAGTACGTGATTCAACCTCGCCTTGAACAACGATTTCATGCTGACGATCACGGCCTTCGTTTATGCCAACGACTATCCCATCAATTTCTGAAATAACCGCTTGACCTTTCGGGTTACGAGCTTCAAAAATTTCTTGGATACGCGGTAAACCTTGGGTAATATCGTCTCCTGCTACACCGCCAGTATGGAAAGTACGCATCGTTAACTGTGTACCTGGCTCACCGATGGATTGAGCAGCAATAATACCGACTGCTTCACCAACCTCCACCTCTTGACCAGTTGCCAAGTTACGGCCATAACACTTTTTACATACACCATGACGGGTATTACATGTAAATGCAGAACGGATTTTAACCTCTTCAACACCCGCACCAACAATAATTTCGGCTAAATCTTCAGTAATCAAACCATTTTCAGGAACAAGAACTTCTTTCGTTTCAGGATGCTTGATCGCATTTCTTGCATAACGGCCAATTAGACGTTCGTCCAATCCTTCGATTATTTCAGTACCGTCTTTTAAGGCACTAATTAAGAAGCCGCGGTCAGTTCCGCAATCATCTTCTCGAACAATGACATCTTGAGCAACATCAACAAGTCGACGTGTTAAATAGCCTGAGTCAGCCGTTTTAAGGGCTGTATCTGCAAGACCTTTACGAGCACCGTGTGTAGAGATAAAGTACTCTAATACCGTTAGTCCTTCACGGAAACTTGATTTGATTGGTAACTCAATGATTCGTCCAGCCGGGTTGGCCATCAGACCTCGCATACCAGCAAGCTGTGTAAAGTTGGAAGCATTACCACGGGCGCCGGAATCACTCATCATAAAGATTGGATTCGTTTTATTCAAGGACTTCATCAGTTTACCTTGAATAACATCTTTTGCTTGGCTCCAAATAGCGATAACACGATCATAACGTTCATCTTCAGTAATCAGACCACGTCTGAATTGCTTTGTCACATTATCAACTTTTGCTTGGGCATCATGGAGGATCTGTTCCTTTTCTCCAAGTACGACAATGTCTGCTACCCCTACGGTAATACCAGCTTTTGTCGAATGTTTGAATCCTAAGTCCTTCATGCGGTCAAGCATTTTTGACGTTTCAGTAATTTTGAAACGCTTGAATACTTCAGCAATGATATTTCCAAGGATTTTCTTTTTGAATGGATCAACTAAAGGCATTTGAATAATTTTCGCCCTAATGTCTTCCCCTTTTTCAACAAAATACTTCTGAGGTGTTTCAACCTCTAGATTATTTCTTGTTGGTTCATTGATATACGGGAATGACTTCGGCAGAATTTCATTAAAAATAAGCTTACCAACCGTGGTAATTAACAGCTTATTGTTTTGTTCTTCTGTAAATGTTTCATTCCCCAATGAGCCAGCATGAACAGCAACTCGAGAGTGGAAGTGAACATAACCATTTTGATAAGCAAGGATTGCCTCGCTTGTATCTTTAAAAATCATACCCTCGCCAATTGCGCCTTCTCGCTCTAGGGTTAAGTAATAGTTGCCTAATACCATGTCCTGGGAAGGAGTAACAACTGGTTTACCATCTTTAGGGTTTAAGATGTTTTGCGCTGCAAGCATTAATAGTCGTGCTTCCGCTTGCGCTTCAGATGAAAGCGGTACGTGAACAGCCATTTGGTCGCCATCAAAGTCCGCATTATATGCCGTACATACAAGTGGATGAAGACGAATTGCCCGTCCTTCAACAAGGGTGGGTTCAAATGCCTGGATTCCTAATCTATGCAACGTTGGGGCACGGTTTAATAGAACCGGATGCTCTCTGATGACATCTTCGAGTACGTCCCAAACATCTGGTGAAACTCGTTCGATTTTACGTTTTGCCGATTTAATGTTGTGTGCTAAACCTTTTTCAACAAGCTCCTTCATCACAAATGGCTTAAACAGTTCAAGCGCCATTTCTTTTGGAAGACCGCATTGATACATTTTCAAGTTTGGTCCAACAACAATAACGGAACGGCCTGAATAGTCAACCCGTTTTCCAAGCAAGTTTTGACGGAAACGTCCTTGCTTTCCTTTTAGCATATGGGAAAGTGACTTTAATGGACGGTTACCAGGACCTGTGACCGGGCGGCCGCGGCGGCCGTTATCAATCAAGGCATCAACTGCTTCTTGAAGCATCCGCTTTTCGTTTTGAACGATAATGCTCGGTGCACCAAGATCTAATAATCGCTTTAAACGGTTGTTACGGTTAATAACACGACGATAAAGGTCATTTAAGTCAGATGTTGCAAATCTTCCGCCATCCAGTTGAACCATTGGACGAAGCTCTGGCGGAATGACCGGAAGAACATCAAGAACCATCCAATCCGGCTCATTTCCTGAACCACGGAACGCTTCTAACACTTCTAGGCGTTTAATCGCACGGGTACGACGTTGACCTTGAGCAGTTTTTAATTCTTCTTTTAAAAAGTCAACTTCCTTGTTTAAATCGATATCAGAAAGTAGCTTCTTTATCGCTTCGGCGCCCATGGCCGCTTGGAACTTGTTTCCGTACTTGTCACGATACGCGCGATATTCTTTTTCAGATAAAAGCTGCTTCTTATCAAGGGCGGTATCACCGGATTCTGTCACTACATAGGAAGCGAAGTAAATGATTTCCTCCAAAGCCCGAGGTGACATGTCTAATACAAGTCCCATTCGGCTTGGAATCCCTTTGAAATACCAAATATGTGATACAGGTGCAGCAAGCTCAATATGACCCATTCGTTCACGTCGAACCTTTGCACGGGTTACTTCAACTCCACAACGGTCACAAACGACGCCTTTATAGCGGACACGCTTGTATTTGCCGCAATGACATTCCCAGTCCTTTGTTGGACCGAATATTCTTTCACAGAATAGACCGTCCTTTTCAGGCTTTAATGTACGATAGTTAATGGTTTCTGGCTTTTTAACTTCTCCGAATGACCACGAGCGGATTTTATCCGGTGAAGCAAGACCAATTTTCATATACTCAAAATTATTAACGTCCAGCAAGGGGCCTACCTCCCTTTTGATATCTCCAGGTTTTACCCTTATTGCATGAAAAGCTCTAAGCGCACATTCGTGCGCTTTAGCTTGATTAATTACTCTTTTGAACCGACTTTTTCAGATTCAAGGTTTTGCGCTTCAGGTGCAATGGTTAACGTATCGACTTGCTGTAAGTCATCGTCATCCTCCGTATCGCGCATTTCAATTTCTTGTTCGTCACCGGAAAGAATTTTCACATCCATACCAAGACTCTGAAGTTCTTTAATTAATACTTTGAATGATTCTGGAACGCCTGGTTCCGGAACATTCTCACCTTTGACAATTGCTTCATATGTTTTCACACGGCCAACAACGTCATCTGATTTAACGGTAAGAATTTCTTGAAGTGTGTATGCTGCACCGTATGCTTCAAGTGCCCAAACCTCCATCTCACCAAATCGCTGCCCGCCAAATTGCGCTTTACCGCCAAGTGGCTGCTGGGTTACAAGTGAGTATGGTCCAGTTGAACGGGCATGGAGTTTATCATCAACCATGTGTGCCAGTTTAATCATATACATGACACCAACAGAGACACGGTTATCAAATGGTTCACCGGAACGGCCATCATATAGAACCGTTTTTGCATCACGGGACATCCCCGCTTCTTCAATCGTTCCCCACACATCGTCCTCAGTGGCTCCGTCAAATACCGGTGATGCCACGTGAATTCCAAGGTAACGGGCTGCCATCCCAAGATGAAGCTCTAACACCTGACCAATGTTCATCCGTGATGGTACCCCTAAAGGATTTAGCATGATATCAACAGGCGTGCCATCTGGTAAATACGGCATATCTTCTTCAGGTAAAATCCGAGAGATAACCCCTTTATTACCGTGTCGGCCGGCCATTTTATCGCCTTCATGAATCTTACGTTTCTGAACAATATATACGCGGACAAGCTGGTTTACACCTGGTGGAAGTTCATCACCATCTTCACGATTAAACACTTTAACGTCGTGAACAATTCCGCCGCCGCCATGTGGAACTCTTAATGAAGTATCGCGGACTTCACGAGCCTTTTCTCCAAAAATAGCATGGAGAAGACGTTCTTCTGCCGTTAATTCGGTTACACCTTTTGGCGTAACTTTACCCACTAGCAGGTCACCATCTTTTACTTCCGCACCGGTGCGAATAATTCCACGCTCATCTAAATTGCGAAGCGCATCTTCACCAACGTTTGGAATATCACGGGTAATTTCTTCCGGTCCGAGCTTTGTATCACGAGATTCAGATTCGTATTCTTCAATATGAATCGATGTATAGACATCGTCTTTTACAAGACGTTCACTCATAATAATCGCATCTTCATAGTTATAGCCATCCCATGTCATAAACGCTACTAGTACGTTACGTCCAAGGGCAAGTTCACCTAACTCCATTGAAGGACCGTCGGCAAGGATTTCACCTTTTTTCACACGATTACCGACAGCAACGATTGGACGTTGGTTATAGCAAGTACCTTGGTTGGAGCGGATAAATTTCAAGAGTCGGTATTTTTTAAGATCACCTTTTACCTCTTGACCATCTACTTCTTTGATTTCACGTACCCAAACTTCACGCGCTTCAACATGTTCGACAATACCTTCATGCTTACAAATCACTGCTGCACCTGAGTCTTTTCCGGATACATATTCCATACCCGTACCTACTCTTGGCGCTTCCGGCTGCATTAGCGGTACAGCCTGCCTCTGCATGTTTGCTCCCATTAAGGCACGGTTAGAGTCATCGTTTTCAAGGAACGGAATACACGCTGTTGCCGCAGAGACAACCTGTTTAGGCGATACATCCATATAATCAATGCGATCACGATTTACGACCGTATTTTCACCACGGAAACGTGCAACAACATCGTTATCAAGGAATGAACCATCGTCATCAAGGCGAGAATTCGCCTGTGCTACTACATAGTTATCTTCTTCATCTGCGGTTAAGTAATCGATTCGGCTCGTTACCTTTCCAGTGTCAGGATCAACACGACGGTATGGCGTTTCGATAAACCCAAAGCGATTAACCTTTGCATACGATGATAATGAGTTAATTAAACCAATGTTCGGGCCCTCAGGTGTTTCAATCGGACACATCCGCCCATAGTGGGAATAGTGAACGTCACGAACTTCAAATCCCGCACGTTCACGTGTTAAACCACCAGGTCCAAGGGCTGATAGACGACGCTTGTGTGTTAATTCAGCAAGCGGGTTTGTTTGATCCATGAACTGCGATAACTGCGAGCTTCCAAAAAACTCTTTTATCGAAGCAATAACTGGACGAATATTAATTAATTGCTGCGGTGTAATCGTTGCTGTATCTTGTATGGACATTCTTTCACGTACCACACGCTCCATCCGGGATAAACCAATACGGAACTGATTTTGCAATAATTCACCAACAGAACGAAGACGTCTGTTTCCTAAATGGTCGATATCATCAGTGTCGCCTACTCCATGTAATAAATTGAAGAAATAGCTAATCGATGAGATGATATCTGCCGGGGTAATATTTTTAATAGGTTCAGCCACGTAGGCATTGCCCAATACATTAATGACCTTTTCATTCTCATCACCAGGCGCATAAATTTTAATGGCCTGAAGAATGATTTCATCTTCGACAACGCCGCCAGCAGGATTAAAGCCTTTGAAATTAATATCCTTTTCAAGAGCCGGGATAATTCTGTCAAGGTTTCTTCTGTCGAGAACAGTTCCCTTTTCAGCAATAATTTCCCCTGTTTCCGGATCGGCGAGTGACTCTGCTAAACGTTGATTGAATAGGCGATTTTTAATATGAAGCTTTTTATTGATTTTATAACGGCCTACATTAGCAAGATCATAGCGTTTTGGATCAAAGAATCGAGATACCAATAAACTCTTTGCATTATCGACAGTTGGTGGTTCACCCGGACGCAGACGCTCATAGATTTCTAAAAGCGCTTTGTCGACACCTTCTGTGTTGTCTTTTTCTAACGTATTGCGAATATACTCGTTATCTCCAATCAATTCGATGATTTCTTGATCAGAGCCGAAGCCTAGTGCACGCAAAAGAACCGTAACGGGCAGTTTCCGAGTACGATCTATTCTCACATATACGACATCCTTGGCATCTGTTTCATACTCCAGCCAAGCGCCGCGGTTCGGAATTACAGTAGCTGTAAATCCTTTCTTTCCATTCTTATCAAGTTTTCCACTATAGTACACGCTCGGTGAACGCACTAATTGTGAAACAATAACGCGTTCTGCTCCATTAATAACAAATGTACCAGTTTCCGTCATAAGTGGAAAATCACCCATGAAGACATCTTGGTCTTTTACTTCACCAGTTTCTTTGTTTACAAGACGTACTTTCACACGCAATGGAGCAGAATATGTAACGTCCCGTTCTTTTGATTCTTCAACCGAATACTTTGGATCGCCAAGGCTGTAATCAATAAATTCCAGTGATAGGTTACCAGTAAAGTCTTCAATTGGTGAAATATCCTGAAACATTTCACGCAATCCCTCATCCAGAAACCATTGATATGAAGAGGTTTGGATTTCAATGAGATTTGGTAATTCTAAAACTTCACTGATTCGTGCGTAACTTCTTCGTTGGCGGTGTCGTCCATACTGAACTAGTTGACCTGTCAACTGATTCACCCCTCAAATCAAGCGTTATTTATTAAATCTATTTACGTCTATCAGGAGGATATTAACATCTTCCCAGCAGACAAAAAGAAAAAGGGTTTTTTAACCAAAAAACCACATTTTCACATTTTGGCTATTATTTTGTCATCTTTTCCTTCTTAATCCGTTTTTATACTAAAAAATAAGTATTTTTAGGAATAATTCGGAAATTATTATGATGGCATTTTATAATGCTACCACAACAGACATTTAGAGTCAACTATTTTATTGCCTTAATGATCAAATAGCCTTTGGATTTGCCAATCGTCTCTACAACGGAAAACATCGTCTCCAATTTTTCAAGTGTAGAAGGTGCCCCTTGTTTCTTTTGGATGACTACCCAAAGCGCGCCTCCAGATACAAGATGCTCAAAGCTTTGTTCATAGATATCATGAACCGTCTTTTTTCCTGCTCTAATCGGCGGGTTCGTTAGAATGGCGGCAAAATTAGTTTCCTTTACACTCAGCAGCCGGTCGCTTTCATAGATTTCAACATTGTTGATTCCATTCAGTGCTGCATTTTCCTTTGCCAGCTCTATCGCTCGTTCATTAACATCCACCATATGAATCACACGATTGTGGTTGTCTTTGGCAATTGATAAACCGATCGGCCCATAGCCGCAGCCAACATCTAGAATAGGTCCTTCCATCTCCGGCATGACAAAGGACTCAATTAATAAACGGGAGCCAAAGTCTACTTCCCTCTTTGAAAAAACACCGTTATCGGTTTTAAAACGAAAAAGATGATTCTTTAGGGTGAAATCCCAATACTTCGGATCACTTTCAACCTTTTGAGTTCGAGAATAGTAATGTTCAGACATCAGACTCACCTCCCGGGGAGTATTAAAAATAGAGGTAATCGAGGATATTTATCAGGCGAAAAAAAGCCCGCTTAAAAAGCGAGCTTTTTTATAGAAAAATTACTTAACTTCAACGTTAGCTCCAACTTCAGCAAGCTTAGCTTTAACTTCTTCAGCTTCTTCTTTAGAAACGCCTTCTTTAAGTGCTTTTGGTGCGTTATCAACAAGGTCTTTAGCTTCTTTAAGTCCAAGGCCAGTGATTTCACGTACAACCTTGATAACTTTGATTTTTTGGTCGCCAGCGCTAGCTAGGATTACATCAAATTCAGTTTGCTCTTCAACAGCTGCAACAGCCGCGCCACCCATTGCTACAGGAGCAGCAGCAGTTACGCCAAATTCTTCTTCGATTGCTTTTACTAGGTCGTTAAGTTCTAAAACAGTCATAGATTTAACTGCTTCAATGATTTGTTCTTTAGTCATGATTAAGTTTCCTCCTTAGTTTTCGTTCAAGTTTATTAGTTTAACGCTTCAGATTGGCTAACTTCAGCTTTTAGCTTAACTTACGCGCCTTGTTCTTCTTTTTGTTCTGCAACTGCTTTTGTAACAAGAGCAAGGTTGCGGATTGGAGCTTGTAGTACGCTGAGTAACATAGATAGTAAACCTTCGCGTGATGGTAGGTCAGCAAGAGCTTTGATTTCTTCAGCCGATGCAACGTTCCCTTCAATTACACCTGCTTTAAGTTCAAGTGCTTCATGCTTTTTCGCAAAGTCGTTTAAAATTTTAGCTGGTGCTACTACATCTTCAGTACTAAACGCAATTGCGTTTGGTCCTGTTAAGGCAGCATTTAAGTCAGATAGCTCAGCAGCATCTGCCGCACGGCGTACCATTGAGTTTTTGTAAACTTTAAATTCAACACCTGCTTCGCGAAGCTGTTTACGAAGTTCAGTTACTTCTGCAACTGAAAGACCACGATAATCAACAACAACTGTTGATACACTAGCTTTTAACTTATCAGTGATTTCGTCAACGATTTGTTTCTTTATTTCGATTACACTGCTCATCTTTACACCTCCTGTAGAATATCTACATTTATACCAGGTAATGAAAAGCCTCCATATCGTATTTCAGACATGGAGGCAGCATACATCAGCTGAACGGTTCAGCTAAATCTATTCTCTAACCTCGGCAGGAAATTAAGCCTAATGGCACCTGCTGTCTACAGTACAAATGTTTATTAATTTAAACAACAAATCAAATTATACATAATGTATTTTTGTTTGTCAATTGGAAAAAATTATTTAACTGCAACGGATGAAGGATCTACCTTCACGCCAGGTCCCATTGTTGAAGCAACTGTTACGTTCTTCATGTATGTGCCTTTTGCAGCAGCAGGCTTAACTTTTAACAATGTTTCAAACACTGTGTTAAAGTTTTCAACTAATTTTTCGTTTTCGAAAGATGCTTTACCGATTGGTACGTGGATATTACCAGACTTATCAACGCGGTATTCAACTTTACCTGCTTTAATTTCATTGATTGCTCTTGTTACATCAAATGTAACAGTACCTGTTTTAGGGTTTGGCATTAAGCCTTTAGGTCCTAATACACGTCCAAGCTTACCAACTTCACCCATCATGTCAGGAGTCGCAACGATGACATCAAAGTCAAACCAACCTTGTTGGATTTTGTTGATGTATTCTGCATCACCTACATAATCAGCACCAGCTGCTTCTGCTTCCTTCACTTTCTCACCCTTCGCGAAAACTAGAACGCGCTGAGTTTTACCAGTTCCGTTTGGAAGTACAACTGCACCACGGATTTGTTGGTCCGCTTTCTTAGGGTCAACGCCTAAGCGGAATGCAACTTCAAGAGTTGCGTCAAACTTTGTATAATTTGTTTTCTTTGCAAGATCAACTGCTTCTGCAATTGGGTATGCTTTTAGGCGATCTACAAGCTTGACAGCTTCTAAATACTTTTTACCTTTTTTAGCCATGTTTATTTCCTCCTAGAATGTGGTTTTAGCGAATAATTCTCCCACGAATAAGGGCTGCGAGTGAAATAACACCGTCGCAACCCCCTCATTACACCAAACAGTTCACATGGATTAGTCTTCGATAACGATTCCCATGCTGCGTGCAGTACCTTCGACCATGCGCATTGCTGCTTCAACGCTTGCTGCGTTTAGGTCAGGCATTTTTTGTTCCGCAATCCCGCGTACTGTATCACGCTTTACTGTTGCTACTTTATTACGGTTAGGTTCACCAGAACCAGACTGAATTCCAGCTGCTACTTTCAATAGAACGGCAGCAGGAGGAGTTTTCGTAATAAATGTAAATGAACGGTCTTCAAAAACCGTGATTTCAACAGGAATGATCAATCCAGCTTGATCTGCTGTACGAGCGTTAAATTCTTTACAGAATCCCATGATGTTAACACCGGCTTGACCTAGTGCAGGACCAACTGGCGGCGCTGGGTTTGCTTTACCAGCAGGAATTTGTAATTTAACGACTTTAATTACTTTTTTAGCCACGAGACACACCTCCTTAAAGTCCGTGATGTGGTAATTGGGTACCTTTGATTAGGACCCTCCCACTCAGGCATCTGTCTTTATATTATATTCATAAAGAACTTGATAAAAAGTCCCGTCTCACATTGGAGACATACTGACCTATGAAATATTACCACTTTTTAAAAATGATTTCAAGTTTTTTTACAATATCCATTAATATTTCTTTGAAACTTTGATAACTGTCTAGCTCCAGCAGCTAGTAAACTTCGCTAACCGGGCGCTTCCACTTATAATTTCTCAATCTGTGTAAAATCAAGCTCTACTGGGGTATCCCGGCCGAACATATTAACAAGAACTTTTAGCTTTGATCGATCCTTGTCTAATTCTTCAACAGACCCGGTAAAGTTTGCGAATGGACCTTCCTTCACTCGTACCGTTTCACCAAGTTCGTAATTAACATCGACGCGTTTTTCCTCTACACCCATCCGTTTAAGAATCATAACTACTTCTTCCGGAAGAAGCGGAGTTGGTTTGGAACCAGATCCCGCAGAGCCGACAAATCCCGTTACGCCAGGCGTATTGCGGACAACATACCAAGAATCGTCCGTCATCACAATTTCAACTAGGACATAACCTGGGAACACTTTCCGTTTGACTACTTTTTTCTTGCCGTTCTTGTAATCAGTCTCTTCTTCTTCAGGAACAACGACTCGGAATATTTTATCCGACATCCCCATTGATTCCACACGCTTTTCTAAGTTGGCTTTTACTTTATTTTCATACCCCGAGTACGTATGCACCACATACCAATTCTTTTCCATTTAAGAGGACTAGAGCGTCCGTCCCTCCTTATTCTATCAATTAAAGTTTATTTTTTTTAGCAAATGAAAAAACCCGCATAGACGGGCTTTTAGATAAAATTTCCTTTATTAATCACCATTATACCATGAAAGGTAACTTATTATTCAAGAATTAAACGAATCAATTTTGAAATTCCTAAATCAAGAACGGCGAAGAACGCTGCGAAAAAAACAACGGTCGATAATACAGTAACGGTGGAACGAGTTAATTCACCGCGCTTTGGCCAGCTGACCTTTCTCATTTCACGGATAACATCACTGAAGAACTTCTTTATGCGCATCTATCGTAACCCCCAAAATCTAAAGATAACTGCTATCATCTATCTAGTTTTATATTGTTTCCCGGTGTAACGTTTGGGTTGTGCAAGTTTTGCAGAATTTTTTCAATTCTAGCCTTTTTGTTTGTGTCTCTTTGCTGACGGTCGAATAATTCCGCGAGCCGCAGTCAACACAAGCAAGAATTACCTTTTTGCTCATATTTCGACACCTTCAACTAAATTTCTTATTTATCCATAAAAATGTACCATGGACCCTATTTAATGTCAATAACATTTGAGAACAGATTCATTATAATGGCAATGGTTCCAATTACAAGGAAAATTCACGAATTTCTAAGTAGCGCTCAAGTTTTCTTTTCACGCGCTGTAAGGCATTGTCAATCGATTTGACATGGCGATTAAGCTCCTCAGAAATCTCTTGATACGATTGACCATCTAAGTAAAGGGCTAAAACCTTCCGCTCTAAATCGCTTAATAATTCAGACATCTTTACTTCTATATGGTCAAACTCCTCTTGATTAATAATCAACTCTTCCGGGTCAAGTACTTTGGCACCTGACAGAACATCCATTAATGTCCGGTCTGATTCCTCATCATAAATAGGCTTGTCCAAAGAGACATAAGAATTCAACGGGATATGCTTCTGCCGTGTTGCTGTTTTAATCGCAGTAATAATTTGACGGGTAATACATAGCTCGGCAAATGCCTTGAAGGAGGTAAGCTTGTCCTCGCGAAAGTCACGAATCGCCTTATATAGTCCAATCATCCCTTCTTGGACAATATCTTCCTTATCTGCGCCGATTAAAAAATAGGATCTTGCTTTTGCACGTACAAAATTACGATACTTATGGATTAAATAATCCAATGCTTCACTATCACCCTGATGCACTAAGTCGACAATTCCCTCATCTTCCATTACAAAGAAGTGGTCATTGATTTTTGTCCCGAAGTCTGTACCCAACGTAGATCCCCTCCACCGAACAAGCATACATATTAACAGTATACATTAGAAATATTTTGAAGTCGAGAGCTCATTTCTGCCCTCTACGCCATTTTTCAAAAATTTCTGCCATTTCATCGCTAATCGGTATTTTGGAAACTGGTTTTTTTTCTTGGATAATCCTCACCTTTTTTTCAATCCCTTTTTCAATCGAGGACATTTCTATAAGGAGCTCCCGGGCAGACTTCCTTAGAGCCCCTTGTCCAAAAATCGCCCATTGTTCTGTGAAATCAGAGGTAGCTACATGTACTTGAGTTCTCCGATTGTTTAAACTAATCGCCAGTTTTTCAATCCGCTCATCCGCCGTTTCATTTTCCTTCGTAAAAATGACTTCTACTTTATGGTTTTTATATTTTTTTTCTGTCCCTTGTACATAATAGGCATCAAATACAACAATGACACGGTAACCAGAAAAGGCTTGGTATTCAGCCATTCTTTCCACTAAGCGGTCCCTTGCCGCGGGCAGATCACGATCCTTTAACTCCCTTAGCTCCGGCCAGGCACCGATAATGTTATATCCATCAACGAGCAGGATATCCATAAGCTACCTCTCGAGCGGATGCCGTTTTCGGTAAACCTCATACATGAGCAATGCCGCAGCTACAGAGGCATTCAAGGATGTTACCTTCCCCGCCATCGGCAAATGAATGAGAAAATCACATTTTTCCCCGATGAGCCGGCCCATCCCTTTCCCTTCACTGCCGATGACTAATCCGAGCGGCAGTGTACCATCTATTTGGCGGTAATCTTGCTTGCCTTTGGCGTCTGTTCCGGCAATCCATACTCCCCGTTCCTTTAATTCATCTATCGTCCGCGCCATATTGGTCACGCGGGCTACCGGTATATATTCAATTGCGCCAGTCGAGGCTTTTGCAACTGTCGCCGTTAGACCGACAGCCCTTCGCTTCGGAATAATAATTCCATGCGCTCCGGCCGCATCCGCCGTCCTCATAATTGAACCCAGGTTATGCGGGTCCTCAATTTCATCCAACAATAGGAAGAATGGAGCTTCGTTTTTCTTTTCTGCCGCCGCAAACAAATCATCGATTTCCGCATATTGATAGGCAGCAACATAGGCCAAGACCCCTTGATGATTTTCTCCCGAGATTTGGTCTATTTTTTTCTTCGGGACAAATTGGACGAGCACATTTGCTTCTTTTGCTAATTGGGTAATCTGCTGCATCTGCCCGCGCTGCGACCCTTCCGCAATTAAGATTTTATTAATATCCCTTTCTGATTTAAGTGCTTCGATAACTGGATTTTTTCCAACGATGTATTCCTGGTCCATCTAGCGTTCCTCCTTTCTTTCCTCCACATATAAAAATGCCTTCTGAATAAGCTCCTCTAACCGATCCTGTCTGCTCGTTAAATATAAATAGCCCATCAACGCTTCAAACGCTGTACTGTAGTGATAGGTCTGAACATCTGTATTTTTCGGAACGGTCCCTGATTTTGCATTTCTGCCGCGGAGGACCACAGCTAATTCTTCTTCGTCCAGCAGGTTATCTTCCTTCATCTGAAAAAGAATTTGGCATTGCGCCTTCGCCGATACGTACTTCGTTGCCGTACGATGCAGTTGATTCGGTCTAACCTTACCGCTGTACAAAAGGTGCCGTCTTACATAGGTTTCAAAGATTGCATCACCCATGTAGGCCAGCGCGAGGCTGTTTAACTGTTTCACATCAACTGTCTGTTCATAATCAAGCATAAATTAGCCTCTTTTCCACCTAGTACCTTGCGGTGTGTCTTCTAATATAATATTCATGTCCTTTAATTGATCTCTAATTTGATCGGACAATTGGAAGTTACGGTCTTTCCGTGCCTGAATTCGTTTTTCAATCAACGCATCAATTTCTTCATCCAGTAATTCTTCACTTTCAAGCGTCATCCCTAGGACAAGAAATAATTCGTCAAATTGGTTAGTAAACGCCTCAATAACTTCCACTGCGGTATTCTTCTCTAAGAGGTAATAATTAGCCAGCTTTGAAAGGTCAAATAAGACAGAAATGGCCTTAGCTGTATTAAAGTCATCATCCATAGCCTCAATAAATTGTTCACTTACAGCCGCTATTTTATCAAGCCACTCATGATTATTACTCGTTAAATTCGTACTCGCCTCTTTGCGATGCTTTAAATTTTGATAAGAGGTTGTCAGGCGTTCCAAGGCAGCCTTTGTGCTCTCCAATAATTCCTCGCTGTAATTAATCGGATTGCGGTAATGGACGGATAACATAAAAAACCGTAACACTTGCGGATTATGTTTTTTAATAATTTCATGAACTAATACAAAATTGCCAAGTGATTTAGACATTTTTTCATTATCGATATTGATATAGCCGTTATGCATCCAGTAGTTGGCGAAGGGTTTACCGGTAAGGGCCTCTGTTTGGGCAATTTCATTTTCATGGTGCGGGAACGTCAAATCCTGACCGCCGGCATGGATGTCAATCGTTTCGCCTAAATACTTTTTCGCCATTGCTGAACATTCAATATGCCAGCCTGGGCGGCCAAGGCCCCATGGGCTTTCCCAGTAGATTTCCCCTTCTTTTACCGCTTTCCATAAGGCAAAGTCTAGATCATCTTGCTTTTTATCGCCGACTTCAATTCTTGCTCCAACCTGGAGGTCATCGATTGATTGATGGGACAGCTTGCCGTAACCATCAAATTTTCTTGTTCGAAAATAAACATCGCCTTCTGATTCATAAGCATAGCCCTTTTCGATTAATTGGCTGATGAAATCAATGATGATTCCCATGTTTTCCATGACCCGTGGATGGACATTTGCTTTTTTGCATCCTAATGCGGAAACATCCTCATGGTAGGCGCTGATAAAACGGTCGGCAATGGCTGGGACGTCTTCTCCTAACTGATTGGCCGCCCGAATCAACTTGTCATCGACATCGGTAAAGTTCGATACGTACTTAACATCATAGCCGCGGTATTCAAAATAGCGCCGGACCGTATCAAAGACAATCGCCGGGCGGGCATTCCCAATATGGATATAATTATAGACAGTCGGACCGCAAACATACATTTTGACCTTTCCTTCTTCGAGCGGTACGAAAGCTTCTTTTTTGCGCGTAAGTGTATTATAAATTTGAATGTTCATTAAAGTTTATCCTTTCACCTTTTATTTCTTCCAGCTCTTTCTTTAGCTCATCTAGTTCATTTTGCATTTCTCTTAAGCGGTCGGCAACTGGATCTGGCAGGTCACAGTGGTTCAGGTCTTTATTAATCCGTTTCCCATCTTGAATGACAACCCTGCCCGGAATCCCCACCACGGTTGAATTTGGGGGGACTTCTTTTAAGACAACCGAGCCGCCGCCAATTTTTGAATTCTCTCCAATCGTAATCGATCCGAGTACTTTCGCTCCGGTGGCAATCAGGACATTATCCTTAATCGTAGGATGCCGTTTCCCTTTTTCTTTCCCCGTTCCACCCAGCGTTACTCCTTGATAGATAGTTACATTATCCCCAATTTCACATGTTTCCCCAATCACCACGCCCATCCCGTGGTCAATAAAAAATTTCCTTCCTATTTTTGCCCCTGGATGGATTTCAATTCCGGTAAAAAACCGGCTTATTTGCGAAATCACCCTGGCAAGGAAAAGTAATTTACGATTAAATAATGCGTGCGCCACCCGATGTGCCCAAATAGCGTGTAAGCCTGAATAGGTCAGGATTACCTCAATGGAGCTTCTTGCTGCAGGATCCTGTTCAAAAACAACCCGAACGTCCTCCCTCAACTTTTCGAACATTGCCGTTTCCCCCCCTTTGTGCTTAGATAATAAAAAAAACGCCCCTGTCGTATTCGACAGAGACGCTTGTGCGCGGTTCCACTCTGATTAGACCGGATTAGCTCATCAGAAATCGAAGCTAGATACTGGTCTCACTCTACCTGTTAACGGATAGGTTCCGCCCATATCTACTTGAGTTGACTCTTTCGAAACGGGGCTCAGAGGTGCATTTCAAAAAATGAGGAGCTTAAACCACTTTCAGCCGGTGATGGTTCTCTCTTTCAGCATCATTTTTTTACTTTTCCTCTTCAACACTTTAGAATGTATGAAATTCTTTCCTTTACTATATTACATTTCCCCAATAATGTTAACCAATAATTTTTTGAATTCTCATTTGGACTTTATTTTTACCTAAGAGTTCAATTGCTTGCGGCAAGTCTGGCCCGTGTGTCTGACCTGTTACTGCGGCACGAATCGGCATAAATAGATTCTTTCCTTTTTGGCCAGTGGACTTTTGCACAGCTTTCATCGCTGCCTTAATTCCATCGGCTTGAAAGCTTTCAAGCTGGTCAAGTTCGTTTGAAAATGCCTTTAATACTTCCGGCACCTGTTCGCCAGAGAGAATTTCCTTCGCATCTTCTTCATATTCAGCATCATCTTTAAAGAACATATCTGATAACTCAATGATTTCTGCACCAAAGCTCATTTTTTCCTGTAACAGGGCTGCTAATCCGCGGGCCCAGTGATGCTCTTCATCGGTCAGATTTGCAGGTAAACGTCCCGCCTTAATTAAGTGTGGAAGCGCAAGTTCAAGGACCCGGTCAACCTCAATCTTTTTCATGTATTGATTGTTCATCCATGTTAGCTTTTGCTTATCAAATAAAGCGGGTGATTTGGAGAGGCGATTCGCATCAAACAGCTCAATAAACTCATTTTTAGAGTGAATTTCCTCTTCACCACCTGGCGACCAGCCAAGCAACGTTATAAAGTTAAATAAAGCTTCCGGAAGATAGCCCAAATCCTCATATTGTTCAATAAATTGAATGATCGATTCATCACGCTTGCTTAGTTTCTTGCGGCTTTCGTTGACAATCAATGTCATATGGCCAAAAATTGGCGGCTCCCATCCCAATGCCTCATAAACCATCAGCTGTTTAGGTGTGTTAGAAATATGATCATCTCCGCGAAGGACATGGGAAATCTCCATTAAATGATCATCAATGGCTACAGCAAAATTATAGGTTGGCGTTCCATCCTTTTTAATGATGACCCAGTCGCCCATTCCTTCTGATTCAAAGGAAACAGGTCCTTTTACCATATCATCAAACGTATAAGTCTTACCTTCTGGTACTGCAATACGAAGGCTTGGCTCGCGGCCTTCGCTTTCTAATCTTTGGCGGTCCTCCGGAGTTAAATGACGGCATTTACCGGAATAATGGGGATTTTCGCCCCTTTCAGATTGAGCCTCGCGCTCAGCTTCTATCTCAGCTTCAGTACAATAACATTTGTACGCATGTCCTGTCTCTAGTAATTGTTTGTAGTACGTTTCATAAATATCATTTCTTTCCGATTGACGGTACGGACCAAAATCCCCGCCGGTATCAACACTTTCATCCCAATCGATACCAAGCCATTTTAAATATTTTAACTGGCTTTCTTCTCCGCCGGCAATATTCCGCTTTTTATCTGTATCCTCAATGCGGATAATAAATTTACCGCCTTGATTCCGAGCAAACAAATAATTGAATAGCGCTGTACGGGCATTTCCAATATGTAAATGTCCTGTTGGACTTGGAGCATACCTTACACGAACTTCGTTTGACATATTAATGCCTCCATTCAGAAAAGCGGAAGCGCCTTGCTCAGGGGCGACCGGCATAAGACGAGCAGGCGAGAAGGCTGTTCTTTAGCCTTCTTGACGGATTGGCTTATGACCCGAGCCCCTAGGCGCTGAAGCTAGACACTTTTCCAAGTTTAAATTTCCACTAAAATATTTTATCATTTCTTTTTCAATAAGACTACTACTTGGGAGGCAATTCCCTCTCCTCTGCCGGTAAAGCCGAGCTTCTCCGTCGTTGTCGCCTTTACATTGATTTGCTCCGGTGCTGCTTCTAGTAATTCAGCAATCCGTGCACGCATTTGATCAATGTAGGGAGCCATTTTTGGTTTTTGAGCGATGATGGTGCAATCAGCATTGACAAGCTCGTACCCCTTATCCTTAACGAGCTGCCATACATGCTCCATTAGCTTCGCGGAGTCAGCATCCTTAAAGTTTGGATCTGTATCGGGAAAATGTCTGCCGATATCGCCCTCCCCAATCGCCCCAAGACAAGCATCTGAAACGGTATGTAATAATACATCCGCATCAGAATGACCTAAAAGGCCTTTTTCATATGGAATCGTTATGCCGCCAACAATCAGCGGACGTCCTTCTGTTAATTGGTGAACATCAAAGCCTTGTCCAATTCGAAACATCATTAAAAACCCCTTTTTTTCTATTGTCTAGCTACAGCGCCTAGGGGCTCGAGATCATAAGCCAATCCGTCGAGAAGGTTAAAGAACAACCTTCCCGCCGGCTCGTCTTATGCTTGTCGCCCCTGGTCAAGGCGCTTCCGCTTTTCTAGTATTGCTTCTGCAAAAAATAAATCTTCTGGTGTGGTCAGCTTAATATTATCGTAGTTTCCTTCCACAATTGCTACGGGATGGTTTAGCCGCTCCACTAAACTGGAATCATCTGTTCCAAGAAAGCAGTCTTTTTCAGCCTGTTCATATGCCTGTCTAAGCAAGGAAATGCGAAAAGCTTGTGGGGTTTGAACAGCCCACAAGCTTGAACGCTCGACAGTTTCTACTACCACACCACTTTGTATCTTTTTCATCGTGTCCTTTGCCGGTACTCCCATAATAGCAGCACTGGTTTCTTCCGCAGTTGTGATTAATCGGTGGATTTGTTCCTTTTGGATAAATGGTCTTGCTGCATCATGAACAAGAATAATTCCATCAGACTCCGCTGTTTTCAGAGCATTATAAATGCTATGCTGACGTTCTTCTCCGCCTGGTACTAGATTACTTACTTTCGTCACATTATACCTTGTCAGCAAAGCTTTAAATTCCGCCTCATCCTGCGGGTGAATGGCTAGAATAATCCCCGTGCAGGCTTCATCCTCTTCAAAAACCCTTAATGTATGGATCAGCACAGGCATACCATTGAGTTCTAATAAAAGTTTGTTTTTTCCTGCTCCCATTCTTTTTCCCATGCCAGCTGCAGGGAGAATGACTTGGTAAGTCATATGATTACCTCTCTCTATCTGTCTAGCTCCAGCGTCAAGCCCCTCGAGGAAGACCAAGGCGCTTCCGCTTTTCCGGCTATAAAGCTTTTTCGAGTAATTTTGGTTTGGCAAAAATCATCCTGCCGGCAGAGGTTTGAAGAACACTTGTCACAAGAACCTCGATTCTTTTTCCAATGTATTCTCTTCCTTCTTCGACAACAATCATCGTTCCGTCATCTAAATAGGCCACGCCTTGATGATACTCTTTTCCATCCTTAATCACTTGGACCGTTAGTTCTTCACCGGGAAGAACTACTGGTTTCACGGCGTTCGCTAAATCATTGATGTTTAAAACGGAAACATTCTGAAATTCACATACCTTGTTTAAGTTAAAATCATTGGTGACTAGGATGCCATTTGTTATTTTCGCAAGCTTCACCAGCTTCGAATCTACTTCGCTAATTTCTTCAAAATCACCCTCGTAAATTTCGACCTTAATCGATAGTTCCTTTTGAATACGGTTTAAGATGTCCAAGCCTCTGCGGCCGCGATTTCGTTTCAAGACATCAGAAGAATCAGCGATATGTTGTAATTCCTCAAGCACGAACTGGGGAATAATAATGGTTCCTTCCAAGAATCCTGTCTGACAAATATCGGCAACACGGCCATCAATAATAACACTAGTATCTAATATCTTCCAATCCAAACCAATAGCCTTTTCGTTCTCCTCGTCGGCTGTCTTTTTCTTATTGCTTCGATTGCCAAAAAGTCCTAGCAATTCATCCCTTTTTTTGAAACCTACCTGAAAGCCAAGGTAGCCAAACAATAGCGTCAGCAAAATAGGCGCGACGGCATTTAAAAATTGTACTTGTACAGCATTTAGCGCAAAACCAATCAAAAAAGCAACAATCAAACCAAAAATCAATCCTACGCTGCCGAAAAGCACATCCGTTACAGGGATTTTCACTAACGAATCTTCAGCCCATTTAATAAAATTAAAGACATAATCTACTGCCCAAAAGGTTATAAGATAAAAAATAATAGCACCTATAATAGCAGTAACATACGAATTGTTAATCACTGGAATGTCATTGATATGAAATAATTTGAACAATTCCGGTAATAACAAGATTCCCAGCGTGCCTCCAATGATGAGGAAGCAAACTTGCACAATACGTTTTAACATTCCTTCACCTCCTCTAATTCATTATAAACATATTCCCAGAATTGAAACCTTGATTTGTTGATTATTTTTCCAAATTGTAAACGGTTTGAAATATAAATGTTATCTTCATGTCTTACTATCCATAGGGTAGCACTGGAAAAAAATTGTGTCAAACAAACGGTGGCGTGGAAGGCACTAAGGCTCTTATAGCTGCCGCTCGGTGTTTAAACGCTCCTTTATCAATCGAAAGCCTTCTTGGATTTTCTTTGCCCGCACTTCGCCGATTCCCTCTACATCATCCAGGTTTTCCACGGTGGCAGAGGTAATGTTTGACAGCTCACCAAAACTACTGATGAGATTTTCAATAATGATCGTCGGTAGTCTTGGTATCTTTTGAAGGATTCGATAGCCGCGCGGATTTTTGTTTTCCTCTAAATGAACATAACCAAGATACCCCATAAGCTTTAATAAAACGATATCCTCAATTGAGCCGTGATTCGCTAAAACCTGCATTCGATTTAGGACATCCTGGGCTTTAATGTCACGTTCGAAGGCATAATCCTTAATAATGAGCATGACCTCTTTTTCCAAATCGGTTAAAATCTCATTCAACTGCAGGCGTATGAGCCGTCCCTCTGTCCCAAGCTCGTGCAGATAGGTTAACAATTCATTTTTAATCTTTAAGACCATTTCAAAACGGTGGAGAACTAGTAAAAAATCGTTATATGTAACCGATTCCTCAAACTCTAAAATACTCAAATTAGTGATACTATGCTCCAGCACTACCTTGTACTTTTCCAGCGTCTGAATCGCTTGATTGGCTTTTGCTAAGATGACCGCAATATCCTTTAACGCATAGCGGAAATTTCCTTGATATAGGGTAATGACATTTCTTCGTTGAGAAATCGCGATACATAAGGCCTTTGTCTGCTTAGCAGCCCTTTCGGCGGTGCGGTGGCGCATCCCTGTTTCTGTCGATGGTATTTCCGAGTTTGGGACAAGCTGAGCATTAGCAAAAAGAATCTTGCTGCCTAATTCATTTAAGATGATGGCACCATCCATTTTTGCCAGTTCATATAAAAAGCTTGGCGAAAAAGGGCAGTTGATTTCAAAGCCGCCGTCAACAATCCCTTTTACCTTATCGTTATACCCTATAACGATAAGACCCCCTGTTTTCGCCCGGAGGACATTATCAATTCCCTCGCGAATCGGTGTACCTGGTGCAAGAAACTGTAGAATATCACTGACAGACTGCTCACCAAGCTTCTTATTTTCCATTGAGTTAACCTCCCAGAGCTGCTTTTAGTGCTTCACTGACAGATGAAACACCAATGAGTTGGACACCGGCTGGCCCCTTCCAGCCGCTCAAATTATTTGCAGGTAATATCACACGTTCAAAGCCCAGCTTTGCGGCTTCCTGAACACGCTGCTCAATTCTTGAAACTCTTCTTACTTCACCAGTTAATCCCACTTCGCCAATAATGCAATCCGTTGGCCTTGTTGGTTTATCTCTGAAACTAGAGGCAATACTGACAGCAACAGCGAGGTCAATCGCCGGTTCATCCAATTTGACGCCTCCGGCTACTTTTAAATAGGCATCTTGATTTTGCAGCAGCATCCCGACCCGCTTTTCCAAGACCGCCATTAAAAGCGGGACTCTGTTATGGTCAATCCCCGTTGCCATTCTTCTCGGATTCCCGAAGCTTGTCGGCGAGATTAATGCCTGGATTTCAACAAGGACTGGCCGCGTTCCTTCCATCGAGGCAACGACAGTCGAGCCTGCCGCACCGCGTGAACGTTCTTCCAGAAAAATTTCCGATGGATTTTCCACTTCATCAAGACCAAATTCCTTCATTTCAAAAATACCCATTTCGTTGGTTGAGCCAAAGCGATTTTTCACGGCCCTAAGAATTCGGTAAGTGTGATGTCTCTCCCCTTCAAAATATAGAACGGTATCCACCATATGCTCAAGCAGTCTCGGACCGGCGATCGAACCTTCTTTCGTTACGTGCCCGACAATAAAAATAGCAATTCCTTTAGTTTTGCCAATTCTCATTAATTCAGACGTACATTCACGGACCTGTGATACACTGCCCGGAGCGGACGTTACATCGGGATGAAAGATGGTTTGAATGGAATCAATGATAACGAAACTTGGGTTTGTTCCTTCAATGGTCCGGTTAATTTCTTCCAAATTTGTTTCAGCATAGACGAACAAATTTGCCGATGATATCCCTAATCGTTCTGCCCGGAGTTTTGTTTGCCGCAACGATTCCTCACCGGAGATATATAAAACCTGATTGCCTTTATTGGCAAGCTGCGAAGATACTTGCAGAAGCAGGGTTGATTTGCCAATCCCAGGGTCGCCGCCTATTAATACTAACGAACCCTTAACCACGCCTCCGCCTAGCACCCGGTTCAGTTCATTTAAGTCGGTTAAAATTCTCGGTTCATTTTCCATTTCAATCGTATTGATCGCCATTGGTTTAGATAACACGGTTGAACCGCCTTGAGAATGTGCAAAGGCTCCCCGTCTTGCCGCACCCGTTACTTCCACTTCTTCAACCATCTTATTCCACTGTCCACAGCCAGGACATTTCCCCATCCACTTAGGGGATTCATACCCGCACTCTTGACAGATAAACTTTGTTTTTCGTTTTGCCATCAGACTTCCCTCTCCTGCGATCTTAAAAATTAGGCTGTGTTAAAGAATATTGTTGATTTTGATAACAATGTTGATTGGAGTGGAAGGCGCGAGACTCCTGCGGGAGCAGCGGGACAGGTGAGACCCCGCAGGCGCTTTAGCGCCGAGGAGGCTCACCGCCCGCCCCGCGGAAAGCGAAGCGCCTGGAACGGAAATCAACATTCACTTTTAACACAGCCAAAAATTAAAAAAAGAGGTACACGATTTGACTTTATTCACGTGTGTACCTCTGCTGTTGTAAAGCATCTAAATTCAATATTGATGATTCTATTTACCTAAGCTTACTTTCTCGGTCATTTTTACAATAAATTCACCATTATCCACATCAATGACAGCATGCTGACCTGTTAATAATTTCCCTTTTAATAGCTCTTCAGACAACCGGTCTTCAATATGCTTTTGAATCGCACGGCGCAGAGGTCTGGCCCCATACTCTGGGTCGTATCCCTCTTGTGAAATTTTCTCCTTCGCTGCCTCCGTTAACTCTATCGAAATATCCTGTTCCTTTAAGCGTTTGATTAACTGATCAGACAACAAGGTGACAATTTCATTAAGATGCTTTCTCTCCAACGCATGGAATACAATGATTTCATCAATCCGATTCAAGAATTCAGGACGGAAGGCTTTCTTGAGTTCCTCCATCACTTTACTCTTCATGTCTTTGTAATCCTGCTCACCATCCTGGATATTAAAGCCAACATACTTGTTGCGTTTAAGCGATTCAGCACCAACATTGGACGTCATAATCAGGACAGTATTACGGAAATCAACTGTTCTTCCTTTTGAATCCGTCAACCGGCCATCCTCAAGTACTTGTAGGAGGATATTAAATACATCCGGATGCGCCTTCTCAATTTCATCCAGCAAGATAACAGAGTACGGTTTCCTGCGGACCTTCTCCGTTAATTGACCGCCTTCTTCATAGCCGACATATCCCGGCGGCGAACCTACAAGCCTTGATGTAGAATGCTTCTCCATGTATTCGGACATATCGATTCGAATCATCGCATCCTCATCACCAAACATCGCCTCAGCCAAGGCACGGGCTAATTCGGTTTTTCCCACCCCGGTTGGTCCAAGGAAAACAAAGGAACCTATCGGGCGCTTTGGATCTTTTAATCCTGCCCTTGCCCGGCGAACGGCCTTTGAGACAGCTTTAACAGCTTCCTCCTGACCAATAATTCGGGAATGGAGGACTTCCTCTAAATTAAGTAACTTTGCTGTTTCCGTTTCGGCAAGCTTGGAGACAGGGACGCCGGTCCAGCTTGAAACCACACTGGCGATATCCTCTACTGTTACTTCATTGTTTTCTTTTCCTTGCTTTTCTTTCCATGTCTTCTTCGTCTCTTCTAGCTGTTCACGAAGACGCTGTTCTGTATCCCTTAATGATGCCGCTTTTTCAAATTCCTGACTTTGAACAGCGGAATCCTTTTCTTTTCGTACTTCCTCAAGTTTAACCTCTAATTCTTTTAAATTCGGAGGTGTTGTATAAGAACGAAGCCGTACTTTTGAACCTGCTTCATCAATTAAATCAATTGCTTTATCCGGCAGGAAGCGGTCAGAAATATAACGGTCTGAGAGCTTAACAGCTGCCTGGATGGCTTCATCGGTAATGGAAACGCGGTGATGGGCTTCGTAGCGGTCACGCAATCCTTCTAAAATTTGAACCGATTCTGCAGCCGTTGGTTCATCAACACGAATCGGCTGAAACCGTCTTTCCAGCGCCGCATCTTTTTCAATATATTTCCGGTACTCATCAAGTGTTGTTGCTCCAATACACTGAAGTTCTCCGCGGGCAAGGGATGGTTTTAAAATATTCGAAGCATCAATCGCCCCTTCAGCACCGCCAGCGCCAATTAAGGTGTGGAGCTCATCAATGAATAAAATAATATTTCCAGCTTGGCGGATTTCATCCATGACTTTTTTCAGACGGTCCTCAAATTCACCGCGGTATTTCGTCCCTGCTACAACGGTTCCCATATCCAGAGTCATTACTCGTTTATCACGAAGGATTTCCGGTATTTCGTTATTAACAATTTGCTGTGCAAGTCCTTCTGCAATCGCCGTTTTACCAACACCCGGCTCACCGATTAATACAGGGTTATTTTTCGTCCGGCGGCTTAATACCTCAATAACACGTTGAATTTCCTTGCTCCGGCCAATTACTGGGTCAAGGCTGCCTTCACGGGCAATAGCTGTTAAATCTCTGGCGAGGCTGTCAAGTGTCGGCGTGTTTGCACTGACAGAGGCGCCTCCCTGATGGCCGCTGGATTCGTTACTGCCTAATAATTGAAGCACCTGCTGGCGTGCTTTATTTAAACTTACACCAAGGTTATTAAGTACGCGGGCAGCAACCCCTTCTCCCTCACGGATTAACCCAAGGAGAATGTGCTCTGTGCCCACATAGGAATGTCCTAACTTACGAGCCTCATCCATTGATAATTCAATGACCTTTTTAGCCCTAGGAGTATAATGAATCGTTTGAGCTGTTTCTTGGCCCTTACCAATTAAATTCTCCACTTCTTTTTGAATTTTGTCAGAGCCTAAACCAAGACCATTAAGTGCTTTCGCAGCAATTCCTTCCCCTTCGCGAACTAATCCCAATAAAATATGCTCTGTACCTATGTTGTTATGCAAAAGACGAATTGCTTCTTCTTGAGCTAATGCAAGAACTTTTTGTGCTCTTTCAGTAAAACGGCCAAACATCATATTCTCTTCCTCCTCACCTATTTTTCCTGCTCCATTTTTAGTCGTTCCCTAATTAATGCTGCACGTCTGATATCTCGTTCATGCGGCCGTAATGGACCGCCGGCATATTGCTGTAAAAACCCTGGCTGGGTTAAAATCATTAATTCATTTAAAATTGTTTTAGGTAATTTCTCGATATACCCCATATCGATTCCAAGCCGAACATCCGATAAACACCTGGCTGCCTCTTTTGACTCAATAATTCGGCTATTAGCCAGCACGCCTAAGGAGCGGAATATCCTATCTTCTAATTGTATGTTCGAAGTCTTTCGTAATGCTTCACGGGCCGACCTTTCTTGTGAAATAAGCTGGCTTACCACCCCTTTAAGATCACGGCCAATATCCTCTTCCGATTTACCAAGCGTTATTTGATTAGATATTTGAAAGATATTCCCTAACGCCTCACTGCCTTCACCATAAATCCCTCTGACAACAAGACCCAATTGGTGGATGGCTGGAATAATTCGATTGATTTGCTGGGTTAAGATTAACCCTGGCAAGTGCATCATGACGGAAGAACGGAGTCCTGTGCCAACATTGGTTGGACAGCTTGTTAAATAGCCGTGCTTTTCATCAAAGGCATATTGAATGTTACTTTCAAGCCAATCATCAATTTCATTAGCCGCATCCAATGCCTCCGATAATTGCAGCCCGGGGAACAGGCATTGAATCCGAATATGATCCTCTTCATTAATCATAATACTAACTTCTTCATTTTCGGTTAATAAAACAGCACCATAGGGTGAATCCTCAGCCAGATGGGGACTAATCAAATGCTTTTCGACTAATACCCTTTTTTGAAGCGGCTGCATTTCATCGATTTTCAACAATTCCATTTGACCAAATTTTTGAAAATCCGATTTTCCTATTGTTTCTTCCATATTTCCAATAATCATTTTTGCTTCTTCATGTGAAAAAAGTGTTGGAAATTTATAGTCCTTGAAGTTCCGCGCCAAACGGATTCGGGAACTTAGGACAATATCTGAATCAGGTCCTTCCTCACTCATCCAGGAGCTGACAGCTGTCTTTAGAAAACGTTCAAGCGACACGCTATTCCCCTCCCTTATCGCTTCCAGCTAATTTTTTCTCTAATGTACGGATTTCATCGCGAATCTCGGCCGCTTTCTCAAATTCTTCTTGGGTGATAGAATTTTTTAAGTTATTCTTCAATTCTTCTATATGTTTACGAAGATGAAGGCCGCCGCCAATTCTTTTTGGAATTTTGCCGTTATGTGTCCAGTTTCCACTGTGGAGGCGCCTTAAAACTGGATTTAACTGTTCTTCAAAGGTTTCATAGCAATGGGCACAACCAAAGCGACCTACCTTTAAAAACTGCGGAAACGTCATCGAACAGTTATCACATTGAAGGATTTCCTCCTGGTGGAACGGACTTTGACTTGGCTTTTGAAAAGCAGGATCGATATTTAATAAACCTGCTAATAGATTATTAAAGGCAAATCCTGTTTCGCTAGTAAAAATAAACATTTCACCCTTTTCCTGAGCACACTTCTCACAAAGCTGTACTTCGGTCTTTTCACCATTAATTATTTTGGTGAAATGAAGTGCTGCAGGCCTTTGATTACACTCCTGGCAAATCATTGCTTTCACCTCTCCGGCTGCGTCAATTATTTATAATATTTTAAAGATGTTAACATTGCTTTTAACATTCTTGCTCTTAATTCATCCCGATACGGAAGATCAATATATAAAACAGAACGATCAATAACACTCAGCATAATTTTCGCTTCGCGCTTTGTAATAATTTCCTCTTGGACAAGGCGGATAATGACATCTTCAGCACTTGTTTGACTAATTCGGCTTTGGACAAGCGTAAGCAATTGGTCAATTAAATGGGCCAAATCATGTGATTGAACTTTTATTATCCGAATATAACCGCCGCCGCCCCGTTTACTTTCTACAATGTACCCTCTTTCAATGGTAAAGCGGGTATTGATTACATAGTTAATTTGCGAAGGAACACATTGAAATTTATCAGCTATTTCACTTCTTTTAATTTCAACAAGATCCTTTTCACTCATTTCCAAAACTTGTTTTAAGTACTTTTCAATAATATCGGAGATGTTCCGCATTTTCCCACCCCCTATCTTTTGACTTTGACTATATTTGACTTAAATTATACTCAAATTTTTCTTAGGATGCAACGATTCACTACTATTGATTTTCCCCAAATCCCGCAGTTGTAAAACCTGCCATTTATTTAAATAATATCTTGTTGATTGGTTTAAGAAAGAAAAGTAAACATTGAAAACGCAAAAAGGACAACCTTTTCAGGTTATCCTTCGCTAAATTTGCCTGGCAGCGTCCTACTCTCACAGGGGCGCCTGCCCCAACTACCATCGGCGCTGAGAAGCTTAACTTCCGTGTTCGGTATGGGAACGGGTG
>NZ_JBIVOP010000025.1:0-73896 GCF_044754175.1 Neobacillus sp. NPDC093127 | reverse complement strand
TTAGTCAGTGGAGTCTTGGTGAAAGGGAAATATGAAGAAACACCAGTCGGGACTCCGCAAGGAGGAAACCTTAGCCCACTATTGAGTAATATTATTGCCGAACAGTGTCAGGCACTTCAACGAGCTACTTTATTTGATTTTCCTTTTTTAATATATCCTTTACAACATCCTCAATGGTTACATTACCAAGTGACTTTTCCATTGCAAGCTGGGCTTCAGAAAAGAGCGGGCTAATGGTATCTTGAATATTTTTTCCCACAAGACAAGCGGGATTCGGATTTTCGTGTATGCCAAAAAGTTCTTTTTCCGGAACTACATTAACAGCCTTATAGACATCAAGCAGAGTAATCTCCGATAAGTCCCTCGCTAGTTCCGCCCCAGCAATCCCTGGTCTTACGTTCACCAATCCAGCATTTTTGAGCATGCCTGTAATCTTTCTTATCACAACTGGATTTGTATTTACACTTTTTGCAATATAATCTGAGGAACTCACGCCACCCTTGTTAATCTCCAAAAGCGAAAGTATATGAATTCCGACAGCGAAACGGCTACTGATGGACAATGAATCCACCTTCCTTTCACTTGAAATATCTCTATTATTATAAACGATTGATGACAAATATGTACAAGCATGTATAGCTTCTAATATAAATTGTTAAATTAATGTTGGTTGAAAATTAATCACCAAGTTTATTGACAAATATCCTAGTTGTAACTTATATTATTACATGTAATCAAATTAGTTACAAATATAAATATTTACGATAAATGGAGGAGTTCAATATGAAAGTAGCAATTATTGGTGCAAGCGGGAAAGCTGGAAGCCTAATTCTTAAGGAAGCTGTTGAAAGAGGTCATGAAGTAACAGCGATTGTTCGTAACGCAGCGAAACTTCAAAATCAACAAATTAACGTATTGGAAAAAGATGTGTTTGACTTAAAAGCAGAAGATGTGAAAGCATTCGATGTGGTCGTAAATGCCTTTGGTGCAGCACCTGGCCAAGAGCATCTTCATGTGGATGCTGGCAGAGTATTAATTGAGGCAATGAAAGAAGCACCTCAAACTAGATTAATTGTTGTTGGTGGGGCAGGCAGCTTGTTTGCGGATGATGCCAAAACAATTCGTGTCATGGATACCCCGGATTTTCCAAAAGAATATTATCCAACTGCATTAAATCAAGGTAAAAATCTAGAGGATCTCCAAAAAACGACTGATATTAAATGGACTTTTATCAGCCCAGCTGCATTCTTTAATCCTGAAGGAAAAAGAACTGGTGCCTATCAAAAAGGGAAAGATCAAATCATGGTCAATGCCCAAGGCCAAAGCTATGTAAGCTATGCAGATTTTGCCATCGCTGTCGTTGATGAAATCGAAAATCCACAGCACCTAAATGAGCGATTTACGCTAGTTTCTGAAGCCGAATAATAGACAATAAAGATCCAGTTCTTCAACTGGATCTTTTTCAATATTAAGCCTCAACTGGTCACACTTTACCGATGAAATAAAGAACCCGGGGTGCTTGAATTGGTATGACCCGCTGGGAACCAGAACAAAAAGGCAGTTCCTTTAATGATAAAGGAACTGCCTAAATTATTTAATGTGAATGAACACTCTTTTCTTCCATCCAATAGGCTTCCCTGATATTAATCTGTTTACGAATTTTGCGGAGGACATCGATGGTGATTTCTCCCTCTTCGTACAGATTCTGAATTTCATCCCGTTCTGCTTGAAATGCTTTAGAACGCAGCTCTCTTTGCAATTCGGCGTATTGATGGGAATCCACACCTTTTTTCGCTAGCTTAAATTTCATGATCATTTCATTATATTCCCCGATAATGATCAAATAGATATGCTCATTATCTGAATTCATATGTTCCTTTAAATACTGAATGGCGGCTTTAGCCATGTTGACTTTTAGGTGAATAAGCTTTTTCGACTTTTCAAGGCGATTTTTAAGCCGTTCTTCATTTTTCGGCACAAATAGCCGTAAAAGCCTGTACATACCTCTTTTAATTAACGTCCATATAAACAATCCTCTATAGTGCATCCGGTTTGTAACAGCGAGCCTCATTCGTTGGATATGTTCTTCCGTTAAATACGTAATTTCTCGGTCAATCTTTCCGGCACTTTCCAATTTTTCAACGTAATTGGCTTCAGCGTCAAGAGCCTTCATCCGAATTTCCGTTTCTATTAGCTTTAGCTTCTGGGAGGTTTCATTATTTACATTGTTAAGGCGATTGCGGATTTGATTATATTCCGCGATAATCGACACTGCGGATTCGCGGTTGTCATCATTCTTCAATTCCCGAATCGAATGAATAGCAGCATCAACTGTTCGGAGCCTAGCCAATCTCTCCATTTTCTCTTTTAAATCTTCCGTATTTCCTTTTTCTGTCTTTGCGAGGATTGGCAGGAAAATGCTCGCTACAATTAGCGTGACCAATATAACCCCGGCAGCAATAAAGATAATTAATGCGCGGTCAGGAAATGGGCTGCCATCCGCAAGAACATATGGAATGGTAAAGGCACCGGCTAGTGTGACAGCCCCTCTTACACCAGAAATAGTAATCATGCCAATGGCTTTCTTAGAAGGCATTTGGAGATGCTTTTTGAACAGCCTTCCAAACTGCCACGCAGCAGAAATCCATAGGAAGCGAAGAAGTAATAGTGCAGCAGTGATGATAATAATATATTTGCTTACTTCCCAATTATTAAACAGCGGATTTTTAAAAATTTCATTTGTGACGCTTGGAACTTGCAAGCCTAAGAGTACAAATACTAAACCATTTAAAATGTAAATCAGTACCGTCCATGTACTTTGAGAAACCACTTGCAGCTGCAAAGCAGGTGATCGATCTAGATCAAGGTATATCGTATGGACAATACCGGCAGCGACGACTGATAAAATGCCGGAGAGATGAAAATGCTCAATAATGTAAAAGATTACAAAGGGAGTTAGGAGCTGAATGAGCATGTGAATCGTTACGTCCTCCATGCCCAGCCGGCGAATAAAAATTTTTAATCGAATAATTAGAAAGGCAAGAATGGCACCACCTGCCAAACCACCAATGGCTATGACTAAAAAGCTCCAGCTTGCCTCTGCTAATGAAAAAACGCCAGTCACGGTTGCGGCTACGGCAAATTTGAACGCAACTAAGCCAGAGGCATCGTTCATCAACCCTTCCCCTTCAAGTAGATGCATAATCGTTTTCGGGATCTTCACCCTGCTTGAAATGGCTCCCACGGCTACGACATCCGTTGGAGAAAGAATGGCTGCCAATGCAAAAGCTGCAGGCAATGGGATTGACGGAATAAGCCAGTTGATTAAGTATCCGATGGCGAATACGGTGACAAACACAAGTCCAAGTGCAAGCAATAAAATTGGTTTTCGCAATTTCCATAATGCATGTCTTGAAACATTTTTTCCATCATGGAACAGCAAGGGGGCAATAAACAGAACGAAGAACAATTCAGGTTCCATGGGGATATGAATGCCTAGCGGGAGCGAAGCAAGCAAAACTCCGAGTGCAATTTGAATAAGCGGCACCGGTATGTACGGTAAAAAATGATTGATGAAGCTAGACAACCCGATGATGACGAGAAGTAATAGTATAAGCAGAAAAAATTCCATGGCGTGTCTCCTCTCTTATGTATATTGTGCAATAAACGAATTTTTCAACGCTTATTATAGTGTAATTTTACTTTTTAATAATTTCAAATGCTGGGACCTTTGGTGGAGGGATTTTTTCTATTAATAATACAAGGATAGTAAAAAGGGTGTCAGGCACCATTAGTATTACGAAGGTAGTAGAAATTTGCATCGGGGTCTTATTGTTGACAAGTTGGGGGGGATTTACTATTATTTATTTAGACGTCTAAATACTTTCTGCGTAGTGTAAATAAAAATAATCAAGGGAATTTTCTTATATAAGGAACGAAGTAAAGGAGTTGTGTTGAAATGGAAAGGTTAATGAATAAAGTAGCAATTATTACAGGCGGTGCTTCTGGAATCGGGGAAAGCATGGTAGACCTTTTTAGCAAAGAAGGAGCCATTGTCATAGCAGCTGATATTAATGAAGCAGCACTTGAAAGAGCAAGCCAGAAGGAAAATGTGTATGGAATGAAACTAAATGTTGCTTCCGAAGAGGATTGGCAGCAAATGTTAAAGGAAATCAAGAAACGTTTTGGAAGTATTGATATTCTCGTTAACAATGCAGGTATTTCCTCTGAAAAATCTGTGGAAGAGATCCACATTGATGATTGGCAAAAAATGATGACAATCAATGGGTTTGGACCATTTCTTGGCATGAAGCATGTTGTTCCTTACATGAAAGAACAACAAAAAGGGTCAATTGTAAATATCTCCTCCTATACGGCACAAATCGGAATGGGCTTTAACCATTATTCAGCATCCAAAGGTGCTGTCCGGGCGATTTCTAAAGCGGCAGCAACACAATATGGCCGATTCGGAATTCGGGTCAATACCCTATTCCCAGGAACGATTGAAACCCCGATGACGAAAAACTTAGAGTCATCAAAAGAAATCTTGGAACACCTAGTTGCGATGACACCACTGCAGCGACTTGGCAAACCGGAAGATGTAGCAAATGCCGCACTTTTCTTAGCGAGTGATGAATCATCCTATATCGCTGGAGCGGAATTGGTTGTTGATGGCGGTTATTCTGCTCAATAATTGACATATGATTATCTAAAGGTCCCTTTTCAAAAAAGGGGCCTTTCCTATATAGTTAGAAGAGTAAATTTATATGAAAGCAGGGGTATCATGGAAAATCCATCAATTTTTGACCTCATCCATATGATGGATAAGGTAAACAATCGATTGATTATCGAGTGGAATAAAATGTTCAATGAAAATATCGGAATCTCACATATATTAGTTTTAAGTCATTTGAAGCATCATGGTAAAAGCAGGCCATCAGATATAGCGAAAGCCTTAGGTTTAGCCCCGCCATCAATTACACATTTAAGTGAAAAATTGATACAAAAAGGACTTGCTGTTCGAGTGGCTGATGAAGTAGACAAACGAATTCTATATTTAGAAATCAGGAATAAAGGTCTCAACATTTTAACGAAAGCGCAAGAAGAAGGGAAAATGCTGCGCCAACAACTGTTTGAAAAATTAACAACTGAAGAACAACAACAACTCTTAAGCATCTACACAAAGTTAATATAGAAAAAAATACCAGGCATTATCATTTCCCTGTATAGTGCCAGTTTGTCGGTAAATAAATGGAAATAAGAGGACGGTACTTATTCTTCTAAGAAACATAAGTACCGTCTGGTTTTTCTTACTATTTCATTAAGCTTTCAGCCAATTTATATTCTTTCCACTTGACTGTAATACCGAGACCAATGACCATAATGACAGATGCGAATAGATAAGGATAGTGGATGTTGACGTCAAATAGTATTCCGCCCATTGCTGGCCCAACGATATTTCCTAAGCTCGTATAGGTTGAGTTCATTCCTGCAACAAATCCTTGCTCATTCTTGGCTGCTCTTGATAAAAATGTCGTCAATGCCGGTCGAAGCAAGTCAAATGCTAGGAAGATGAAGCACGTTACCGCCAACACTACCAAAAAGCTAGAGATCATGGTGGACACCACCGCTAATATCGCACCTATAATTAAACATAATTGGATCAGTTTCTTTTCACCAAGTATATCTACTATTTTTCCAAACATAAATACTTGCACAACCACGCCGAATATGGAGCTTATTGTAATAATTGCAGCAATATCCTTTGGCGTGAAGCCGAATTTATGATCAGAAAATAGGCTAAAGACTGTTTCATATGCTGATAAACCGAATGCGAGAACAAATACAATGATAAATGCAATAAAGTAAAGCGGATGAAGTGATCTTTTCAAATCGATTATAAAGTTTGTTTGCTTTGCGTTAGCCGAAATTTCTTCAAGCTGTTCCTTTGTTAGCGGTTCTTTTAAAATAAATATGGATGAAAGGCATGCTAATAAGGCAATGGCTGCAGCAAAGTAAAAGGGCAAGCGAACACCGTATTCAGCAATAAAGCCACCTATACCAGGTCCTATGATAAATCCAGTGCTGATGGCGGCAGAAATATAGCCCATCGCTTTTGCCCTTTCTTGAACGGATGTAATATCTGCAACATATGCAGTAACACCTGGCATAATAAAGGCTGCACTAAATCCCCCTAGAATCCTTGATAGATAAAGGACTGATACATTCGTTCCTAAACCGAAGATAAGTTCTGAAACACCAAAAAGGAATAAGCCGATGATGATGATTTTCTTTCTGCCATAGCGGTCAACCCAACGTCCCGCAAGTGGTGACATCAGTAGTTGTGACACTGCAAATACGGCAACAAGGTAGCCCATCGTACTTCCTGATAATTGCATGATATTCATAAAAGACGGCATAACGGGAATGATTAGTCCAATTCCTAGAAATGCAATGAAAATATTACTTAGAAGAATAATTAATATCATTTTTTGTTCTTTAATTGGTTTCTGCATAATTAACACCTCTTTCTGCCTGAATCAATGATGTGAAATAGTAAGTTATCAAAGTTCACGACTCGTTACATCAATTCTATTTTTGTAGGATGAGCACCTCTTGTTGTTTTTTATTTATTAGTTTATTGAATGACTGTCAGTCATTTTTGAGTTAAACAAAAATATTGGAGTAAATCCAATACTTTGTTTATGGTCTAAACAACGACCTTTTAATAAAATTAAATACCTCAACCTTAAATACTTCTAAGGTATCTTCCTGCCCCTGGCTTATATAAAATCGCTCGGACGCATTTTCAACAAGATTAATAATTGTCTTCGCTGTCCATTTTACATTAATGTCTTCAATTATTTCGTTATGATGAATGGCCTTATTTAAAATATCCTCAAGCCAATTATAATACGGTTGGTAGATTGTTTCCCATTTTTCCATTGAATAATCGATCGCAAGCCCAGAATAACAGAGGATAATAATGTCTTTATACTCATTTGTTATAATAAACGTTTCATTAATCATTATCTCTAGAATGTCCCAAAACGTTTCTTTTTCTTGTATCTTTTCTTTAACACTTTCGAAGGTAATGGTAAGGAGGTTATCAGCAATTGCTGGTATTAAAGCATTTTTTGATGAGAAATATAAATAAAAAGTTCCTTGTGCAATGCCAGCCTTTTTTACGATATCGGAAATGGACGTCTTATCAAGCCCTTTTTCAGAAATGACTTCAATGGCTGCTTGTAAGATTTTATTATATTTTCCGTCGGAGGTTTTTGCCATATAATTTAACCGCCTCTTAAAAAAATGAATGACTATCATTCATAGTATTATATTACTGAAGAAATTTCAACAAAAAATAAAAAATCGTGGTAGAGCTGGTTTTTGGACTCAATCATTTTCTTACATCCCAATTACCCAATGAAAAAGAATCCTGCTTTTCGGTCAAATCTGCTAAGAAGTATTTCTTCATCGTTTTTAGCGCATCCAGCGCATAAATGACAGGATAGGGTCAAGGCTCGCCGTGAATGTCTAAGGTATCAGTATTCCTTCTTCCTTTAAATAGTAAAGAATGATTTAGAATTATGAAAAATGTGATGATATACCTCATCTAATGAAAGCATCTTGAGTTGGGATATGGTTTTAATCGATTCTTTCATCATGGAAGGATGGGTCATCTTTCCAGCGAAAGGTCCTTCAAAAGGCCATGGACCATCTGTTTCGACCATGATTTGCTGAAGTGGAAAGGATTGAACGAGATGTTGAATTTCCTCCTCATACAAAACATCGGGCGTAATAGAAATGTAGTACCCGTTATCTGCCATTCGCTTTATCGTTTTGGAATCACCTTTGAACCAATGGAAATGGGCTTTTGAAAGGGAGTATCTCTCCAAAAGATCACAAACGATCGGTGCATCTTCATAAACAGCATGAAGGACGATAGGTTTTTCTAATTCCTTACTTAGTTTAATAAATGCTTCTAATAGTTCAATGTATTGGCTGCGTTGAAGAGTGGTTAGTTTTTGTTCTTTCCCTAAATAATATGGTAGCCCTACTTCACCAATTGCGACCATGTCATTTTGATGACTCTTTATCCAACTGAAAAGTTCAGCCATATGTTTCTCCGTAGGGGGAGTTTGTTCAGGATGATAGCCGAAGGCTGGCTTCACCTTTGAGTTTATGTTGGCAAGATCTTTATTTTTTTTACTTGATTCTAAATCAAAAGAAACGGATATTAGTGCTTCTAAGGATGAGTCTCTTTCAATAATATCTTTTATTTCTTCATCGTTGTAATGATCCAAATGAATATGTGCATCAATCATTTTTAGCAACGTAATCACTCTCCTGTTTTTGTGGAAAAGGGGCGGAGCGTCGCATAAATGCATCAGTCTATCCCATCTAAAGTTAGATAAATAAATTTACCACTTTAAATTTGTGAAGTATAGCTCTGCTCACACCGCCTTTATTATGTTGGTGTATAAACTCATATTAGGCTGATTTCCATGCCTAGGTTGCGAGTTGAGACTCATGATCGTTTTTTAAGAGAATAGTAAATTTTCCTTTTCCATTCTAAGAACTCGTCTTCTAGAAATAGACTTTCCTCTCTTGGACGTGAAAAAGGAACGTGAAATTCGGCTGTCACCTGAGATGGTTTATTGGATAAAACAATAATTCGGTCAGATAGAAATAATGCTTCTTCAATATTATGTGTCACGAAAAGGATAGTTCTTCGATGTTCTTCCCAAATTGATAATAGCCATTTTTGCATATCAAGTCGTGTTAATTCATCTAAGGCCGAAAAAGGTTCGTCCAAGCAAATGATGGATTGGGGACTTAATAATGCTCGAATAAAGGAAACCCTTTGTTTCATACCACCTGATAATTCATGAGGATAGGCATTTTCATAACCTGTTAACCCAGCGATATCGATCATTTCTAATGCGGCTTCTTTTTCTTTTTTTCCTTGAAGCTCTTGCCCAAGCAATACATTTTCGACAATCGTTCTCCAAGGGAGGAGAGAAGGGGTTTGTGGCATATAGCTAATAAACCCCCGTTTTCCGTTAATGACTTGATGATCTAAGTGAATGGTTCCTTGATCCGGTGAGAGGATGCCTCCGATTAGACTGAAAATGGTACTTTTCCCGCTGCCAGATGGCCCAAGAATCGAAACAAACTCATTCTTATCAACTGTGAATGCGAGATTTTTGATCACTTCATTCTTGTCAAATTGCTTAGAAATATTTGAAACAGTAAGATGACTCACTTTCATTTCGCCCCTTTCAACTGCCACCGAACGAGCCAGCGTTCAATCAGAACGATGATAGAAAAAAATAATAAACTTAATGCCACAATAGCAAATATGGCTACAAACACTCTATCTGTACGGAAGGATGAGGAGGCCAGCGTCATATAAACACCGATACCCTCCTTCGCACCAAGCCATTCAGAAATAACTGCCCCCATGACACTATAAGTAGCGGATATTTTTAAACCTGAAAATAAGGATGGAAGGGCATAGGGAAGCTCTAGCTTCCAAAATAATTGCTTATTTGATGCTCCTGCCATAATCATGTAATGCTTTAACTCATTGGAAGTTTGCTTAAATCCATCTAATGCGGCAACGGTGATGGGAAAAAAGCAAACGAGAGTGATGACGATCATTTTTGGTAATAATCCAAAGCCAAACCATATCACTAAAAGAGGAGCTAGGACGATAATAGGAATGTTTTGTGAGATGATTAGCAACGGATAAATCGATTCCCGAATGAACGGGAGTAAGTGCAATAGAATAGCTGTAAGTAACCCGATTACTAAACCTAATGCAAAGCCGAGTAAGGATAACTTGATCGTTGATAATAAATCTGGGAAAAAGTTAGACCAGCCATCGAAACCCTCGTAAAATATTTTTGTCGGAGTGGGTAAAAGCCAATCCGGAACTCCAGATTTAATCGCAACTGTTTCCCAACCAATGAATAAAAGGAGGAGAACCAATAACGGTCTCCACCCTTTCGCTATGATTTTCATCATTATCTATATTTCTCCGTAAGCTGATCCATGGAGATGCCTGATGGCTGGTACAATACTTTTATTTGGGAGATAACGTTACTGCTGCCCATCTCAATCATGCGATCATTCATTTTCGTGATCACCTGCATTAATTGCTGTAAATCGCCCTCCATTGTGGTTTCAAGAGGATGGACCTCGAATTTTACACCTGACTCTTGAATCACTCGGATTGCTTCATCTACATAAGGAATAACACTTTCGCCATTTTTTGTTTTTGGAATGATTTGAATACTGATCAGTGAATTTGTCATTTCATTTCCCCCTTATTGTGGTAAAAATTTATTTGTAAATGCTTTATTAGCAACAAGCTTTTTCTCAAGAAGTCCATTGTCAAACATCCATGTAGCATAATTTTCCCATACTTTTTGTTTTTGCTCGCCCCATCTTGGTGCATCATCTTGATATTTAGTGGCAAGCCATTCTTGACTTTTTTTAACAAGCTTTGGATCCAGGTCGGGCACTGCCTTAATTAAAATATCGGCAGCATCGGCTGGATGTTTAATTGCAAATTCATACCCTTTGGAAGCAGCTTTTACAAAAGCTTTTACTGTATCTGGGTTTTCTTTTATCATGTTTTCATTCGTTGCGAGCACTGGTGTGTAATAATCGAGCTTATCAGAGTAGTCTGTTAGGTATACCATATTGAGCTTTTCTCCACGTAACTCTGCCTCAACACCAGTCCAGGCATAATAAATCCAAGCGAAATCGATGTCTCGTTTCACTGCTGTAAAGAAATCAGTATCTCCCATATTGACAATCGAAACTTTATTTACATTGGCATTTTCTTTTTTCATTAAGGAAGAAATAACTGATTTTTCAACAGGTGAGCCCCAGCCACCATATGTTTTACCTGCAAAGTCCTTTGGTGAAACAATGTTTTTTGAAGTTGGTGAGGCAAAACCAGATGTATTATGTTGAATAACGGCTGCGATGGAAACAAGTGGAACCCCTTGTATGCGTGCTTGTGTGATCGATTCCTGATAGCTTACGCCAAACTCTGATTTACCTGAAGCGACAAGCTGATCTGCTCCAGCATCACCTGGCATAATGATGTCTACATCTAATCCTTCATCTTTAAAATAGCCTTTTTCTTTTGCCACATATAAACCGGTATGATTTGTGTTTGGTGTCCAATCTAGTACGACAGATACCTTTTTCAGAGATTGTTTGTCTTTCTCTTTCGATTCTGATGCTGAATTCGAATTGCTACAGCCCGCAATCATGAATAATGAACATATTGCGATTAACCACTTCTTCATTCCTATTCCTCCTATGTACATAATAAAAGCGCCCTAGGGGAGAACCCAGGGCGCATATAAGCAAACAATTTTATTTGTTTAAGAATATGTTCCCTCCGCTGGTCTCAACCAGATCAGGTTCTAAGAGTCAGCATCTTAAGGATGCTATCTCAACCGGCAACACCGGTCCCCCTACAATTCTAGCTATTAAATTTTATTCCAAACACATTATAACAGAAACCTTTATTTTGAACAGTGCAAAAAATGGAAATTTGTTAGAAAGGAGTGAAACGAAGAAATTATTATATTAAAAAGCTGGAAATGAAGTCGTTATTAACAATTACGTTGAATATAAGTGCCCCACTTAATATATTATCTTTACCTGTAATAACAAATTGTAATAAGCTAAGAGAAATAGGAATGAAACGATTTAGCTAAAGAAATGAAAAATATAATTTAAGGCTCATCGAGACTTGGTTAAATGATATGGAGGTTTTTATATGGAGCAACTACATAAATTAGATTATGAATCACCAATTGGAGTAATTGAGATAGTGGGGACAGCCGAGGGAGTTTGTTCAATTATGTTCTCTGAGAGGGAGCTAGCAGAAAATAGTAAGCAGGTCGAGACTCCTAAAGTATTAGTGGAGTGTTTTGAACAATTGGATGAATATTTTAAAGGGGTGCGTCAGGAATTTACATTCCCCTACAACTTTGAAGGAACAAACTTTCAAAAAACAGTGTGGAACGCGTTAACGGAAATAGCCTATGCTGAAACGGGATCCTACAAAGATATTGCTGTTTCGATTGGAAATGAAAAGGCCATTAGGGCAGTTGGCAGTGCAAATGGAAAAAACAAGTTAAGTATCGTGATTCCATGTCATCGGATTATTGGTTCAAATGAAATTAACCGGATATGCTGGTGGATTGTGGCGAAAGGAATGGCTGCTTAAACATGAAAAAACGTTCAAAAGTATCTAAGTTAGCAGAAAAAAAGCACGCAGGCTGTAGTTCCTAAGGAAGTACAGCCTGCAGGAGTCCCCTCAGGAGTCTCCCGGTTCCCCTGCCGATTGTGATGAAGATGAGCCTATCTACTAATTTTTTGACAGCCCTATTTACGAGGGGGTTCAATATGAAATGAATTAAGCGTTATCTTTTCTCGTGAATTATAACAATACAATGAACTAATTAATCCTCTTCAGCATATGCTTCTGCTGTCGTATCTCTACACTCCCAGCATTCAGTTCGATTCCGCTCCATAATTGATAATTCCTTTCCACAAGAAATGCAATAATCCACAGGTAATGATTCCCCTTTCTAGTGAAAATGTTTTATAAATATATGATTGCAGATATTAAAATATGCCCATTAAATCTTAAGGTGTGACCTACCTACTGAACTTTAAACAGCCCTGGGTTGTTTGTTCGATAAGCATCTCGTCCCATTGCTCATTAGCGATGCATTGTCCACATTCCGATATCCTTAAAGCCAAATCGCTTATAAATACGGCCTGCTGCAGGATTATCATAAAAAAGACAAAGTGTTTTACCTTCGTCAAGGACATCCTTAAATAACTTTTGCATGATTCCAGTTGCCAGGCCCTTACGGCGATATTCCTTTCGAGTACAGACGCCTACAATCATCGCCGACATCGAATTTTCCGCTGTTGTTGACACACAGGAAGTAATGACATCATTGTCAACAGTATAATAGGTTCTTGCTGTGTTGGATTCCATCGCTTGAACAAGGAGATCGCGTGCATCACTTCTTATTTGAAATTCTTCAATCGAACTGCGGAGTGCAATGATTTTGTCGACATCCTCGATAGTAGCCTTTTTATACTCGACATCTTCCACTCTCAGGCATTCATCAGTAAGACATTCTGCAAAGAAGGTAACTTGTTTCTTACCGAGTATAAGGTCTCCTGTGGCTTCGAATTTCTCTACTATTTCGGACTTCCCGGACAAAGAAACAGGCTGATTGTACTTTTTCATGATAGATATAAAACCACTTGTATCAAATTCTCCTTTGGCATATGGAATAAATGATTGGTGAAATCTTAAAAGAACAGCTTTCATAGTGTTCTGTTCATCAAACTCTGCCCAAATTTCTTGAAAATCTGACGAATATCCGAAGGTTTCTAGATCCCCAATGATAAATAGATTAATAGATGGCTCAGCACTTAAAAAAGCGATCACCTGATGATGATCTTGGTCGGTTAGTTTTCTAATCACGTCCAATTCCCCCTTGCTTTTTAAATAGATTAAATACAAAATACAAAAAATTCAATACCTTTCTTGAAATTTGGAAAGGTGACCGAACCCCAGCGCATAAAAACTTTAACGTAGTGGAGGCTAGGAACCTTTATCCCCTAAATTTAAAAATTATTGACCGAGACAATAAGTTGTTGTATGATAAATTTATTGACTGGGACAATAAATGTACTGAGGGGGATTAGAAAATGAAGAAAATAGGTAAAGTCATCATGATAGTTGTTGGAGTATTTATCGTTCTGGGTGTAATTGGTTCGATGCTTAATGGAGGAGACGAAAAGGAGAACAAAGCATCGAAGGCAGCAGCAACAACAACTAAAACAACGTCTGAAACAAAGAATAAACAGACAACTGAAACGAAACAATCAGAGAAGCCGAAAGCGAAGGCATTTGTGGTCGGTGATTTAGTGAAAACGGGCAAGCTTGGATACAAGGTTTTAAATGTTGAGGCGACCAAGGAAATCAAATCGGATAATCAATTTATTGAATCCGCAAAGACAGAGGGCCAGTTTGTGGTCATTGATCTGGAAGCGTTCAATTATGATAAAAAAGCTAGAATGGTAGATAGCAATATGTTCAAAATTAAGGATGACCGGGGCAGAGAATTTGATCCTACGAATGATTCGAATGTCATGATGGTGGTAAAAGGTTCAATGGATTTTTTCTTGCAAGATATTAATCCTGGGCTATCCAAGAAGGGGAAGTTAGTCTTTGAACTGCCACAGGATGCTGCTAGCTATTCATTAGAAGTTTCAAGTGGATTTGGCTGGGCTGGTGGTGAGTATGAAAAAATCAAATTGAATTAGTATCAGCTTTCAAGGCAGGGAAATAAATTCCCCTGCCTGCTTTCATATTTTGCAAAGAAGAATATTCCCTACATTGTAAAGGTCAACTAAAATAAGGTAAAATAAAGATAAATTGACCAAGACAATAGTCAGGGGGGTGAGCGATTGATTGGCCTCGAATATATTCTCAACATGTATCAAATGCAGCACATAGACTTAGCTGAGAAGCTTGGGATCAAGAAACAAAATATTAATTTGTGGATCAAAGGAAAACAAAACATTCCGAAGAAATATCTGCCCGTATTAGAAGAAATGTTTGAAATAACTGCTGCTTATTTTTCAAAAGAATTAACAGACCTTGATAAGTTGGAAATTCAAAAGGAAAAATTGAAGCGAGATTTAAAACCTGTTGTTGAAAGTCATCGCTTACAGTTTGTATTGGATGAAGAAGCGGACTATTTAGTGGATGTACCTGTATACAATCAAGAAGAAATGAACACCATGGAGCGTTCGATTGAAAAAGCAAAGCTGATCAAACGTTTTAAAGCGGCAATCGAAATTGTAGACGAAAATTCATATATGGATACATTCGCACTATTGGTTGAACTTCTCGAGAAAAAACAGCACGAAGCGATTCTACGGAAAACCATCGAGGCATTAGGACATTATTTGGAAGTGCTTCCAGATTGGATTAATAGTGACCCTGATCAAAAGGAATTTGAATCAGAGATTTTTGAGGTTTTTGATGAACATAATTATTAGGAACACTGGAAGAATACGTCTGCTTTATATTTGTGACACCCTTTTCCAAAACTTATGCCCAGTGAAATTAGAGTGCCAATTGAATCTTAAGGAGATGCTCGTATGAAATTCGGAATGAGAAAGCCAAGCTTGAAGAAAAGAATTTCAGCTAGAACAAGCATAAAAAGACAGATTGTTCACAGAGCAGGGTTGAAAATGCCCAGGGGGTATGGATGGTTGAGAAATCCCAAGAAATATGCGTATAACAAAGTTTATAATCGAACGACATTTGATCTTTTTAAACTGATTAAAAGGCTGTTTAAGTAAGGGTGAAGAAATGGTGAGAGGAATGAGCATAAATCAACCATAATCTCACTGAAAAATGTATAGGGCCTAGGCAGTGACTATTTAATCTAATGGAGGCAAATACCAATGGCAGAAATCAAATTTGAAATAAAAGAAACCGTGGGGACGTTATCACAGTCCCCTAAAGGCTGGAATAAAGAACTGAATCTGATTAGTTGGAATGGAAAAGAGGCAAAATACGATTTGCGCGATTGGGCACCTGAGCATGAGAAAATGGGGAAGGGAGTTACGTTAACCATTGAAGAGTTAAGGTCTTTGAGGGATTTGTTGAATGGGATGAAGTTGTAAATGGAGAATTAAAGAGACAAGGGGACCTTGTCTCTGCAAAGTAGTGCCTGACCCCCTGTGCGCTAAAGCTTTTAAACACTAGGGGTCAGGCTAACTGTCAATCAGTTGGTTGCTTATTATATCCCCTATTCCCGTAAGGCTGCACTTTTTCCAGCCACGGCTTTTTCATTTGCTTTAGTTCCCAACGCCTGTCGTTCACTTCGCTAGCATCCTTCTTTTCCAGGACTTCATAGGTAAATGCGCCTGCCCCTAGTTCCTTCCAATCTTTTTGTAACTGAAAATTGGCGAACATGCCCATATCAAGCTGCCCCTGTAAGGTAAGCCACTTGTTTTTTAAGTTTGGACAGCTATCAATATATATTTTTCCGTTGGTTTTGTTCGTTATTTGGTACACTCCCATGTAGATCTTAACTTGCTTGTATGCCTCTTTTAGCTCCTTACGCCTGTCCTTATCCATAGTTGTCACTCCCTTCGCGGTCAATAAATGTTTATTTAATAGCCCATCTCTTTTAAAATCCTTGCTAAGACACGTAATCGTTCACCTAGTAGTTCGTCATCATCACTAAGAGCTTGGCTGAATAATTTTATATCATCATCAATTTTTTCATTGTCCGTACATATTTCTACTGTCATGGCGTCACCCTGTATACCGACTCGATCGATAATAGGGTTTTCGGTATCATATAGTTTTTCATAACGATATGCCTCACGAAAATGCTGTTGTGTTCTGCAAACGAGAATCGCAAGGTCAATGACACGATGCAGTGGTAATTCCTCAGACTGTCGAGACCATTTTTCCCCTGTGTGTCTCCACACTTTAGCTGAAATATCAACCTTTCCTCGGTCATTCCACTGAGCCAATCCTAATGAAAGACCTTTGGCATCTGTATGATAAGCATTTCTGCCGTCCACATTTTCATAATTATCGGAAACAATAACTGGTTTATGTTTTAAAGTAGTTGGAATCTTCATTATTTAGCTCCTTGTCATATTTACTGATTTAGTAAATTAGTAAATTACTAATCAAAATTTATCACTTTCAAATAAAAATGTCAATTTTCGGAAAGGCTCCACGTCCTAGTTTTTGGAATATTCATCTAATTTTTTTAAAAAGAACTTAGAAACTGAATATAATGAAGATCAAAAAGTATTCAAAGATGCAAATGGAAATGTTTTAACCGATGGGGATTCTGTGTCAGTAATCAAGGATCTAAAAGTGAAAGGCAGCTCATCCGTTTTAAAAGTAGGTACGAAAGTTATAAATATCCGTTTAGTTGATAATTAGTGCCCGCACACTCGTGACTTCAGTCGTGAGTTAGGGCAAAATTTTTTTGAATTAAAAGGTGAATTACAGGACAAGTGTTCGGTTTTCTGGTAAAATATTCTTATCAAATAGATTTCGGAGGTGAACCAAAAATGGCTAGAAAATCAACCAAACAAAAGAATGAAGAATTAGCGAAAGAAGGAAAAGTTCTACGTCATTATGGACTCAAACTCCGAATGAAACCAAATGAAAAACAAAAAGAACAAATCCATCAAACCGTTGGATGTTCACGTTTTACGTTTAACTTCTATCTCGGCGAACGAAAAGAAGTTTATCAACTAACTCATGAAACCTTAAATGTGGGAGAATTTAAAAAATCGTTTAATGTTTTGAAAGAACATTCCATGTTTTCATGGTTAAAAAAGGTGGATAAATTTGCCTTGGAGACTGCTATGGAAGCAGTAGAAGATGCATTTCAACGGTATTTCAAAGGCCAAAATGGATTTCCTAAATTTAAATCGAAGCATAAATCGGAACAATGTTACACCACGAAAGAAACGAATGGAAACATCAAATTAGATATCGGTAAACAAACGATTCAATTGCCTAAATTGGGTCAAGTCAAAGTTCGTCTTTCTAAGAGACATCATCAGTTGTTTAAAAATGGGTTGGACGGAAAAATTAAAACAGCCACAATTAAATATCATAGTAGTGGACAGTATACGGTTTCTTTAAAAATGGAAGAAGTGATCGATTTACATGAAATAGTAGATTTTTCTACTGTTTCGGAAGATAAGATCATTGGTTTAGATTTAGGATTAAACCATTTTTACATCGATTCCAATGGCAAAAAAGTAGACAATCCAAAGTTTTTAAAAACTAAACTAAAGAAATTAGCCAAGTTACAACGACAGTTGAAAAATAAGAAGATTGGCAGCTCCAATTTTAAAAAATTACAACAAAAAATAAGCAAATTACATCTACATATTGCCAACATGAGAAAGGACTTTTTACATAAAGAATCTCGTAAACTAGTGAACGAAAACCAAGTCATAGTTTTGGAAGATTTGAATGTAAAAGGAATGATTAAAAACAAAAGGTTGGCAAGAAGTATTGCCGATGTAAGCTGGTCCAAGTTCAAAACGTTTGTCTCTTATAAAGCTGCTTGGGAAAACAAAAAGGTCATTCTCATTGACCGTTTCTTTGCTTCTTCCAAGCATTGCAATGGTTGTAAAGAGAAAAATACCCTTTTATCTCTTTCTGACAGAGAATGGGTTTGTCCAAAATGTGGGACCACACATGACCGTGATATTAATGCAGCGAAGAACATTAAAGAAGAAGGAATTCGCATTTTACGAACACCTTTATTAGTCATATAGTTTCATCTTTACCGCAGGAACTGCGGGGTGTGCCTGTCAGTATCGAAGATACTGTTTGTCGAGCTTTTGGACAATGGAGAGAGTGTAAGACGCTTCACAGTGAAGTGCAGTTCTCAATGAAGCAGGAATCCCACTCGCTTGGTAGTCTTTAAAAGGGTTTTAGTGTCCAAAAGGACATTAGAATCCTGCGACTTTAGTCGTGGGAGGTTCAATGCAAAATAGAAGGTTTTGGTGCAATTAAATTAAAATCTGAATTTGTTAAAAAGGTTTAAATGATGTAGTGCATGAGCGGTGCCTGATCCCCAATGCAATAAAGTATTAACGCAACGGGGGCAGGCACTTTTTTCAATATAACTTCACGAATTTTTGATGTTCCTGAATAACAAGACGGATAAATTTTTCTTTCTCATCTTCTTTGCTTTTGAGAATCTTTACATTTTCAGGCTTGCTTAAGAAACGTTTAACCTTCCTATTATGCCAAATGATATAATTATATCGATAATCATTATTCATTTGGGAAAACCATTCCTCTCCCATTAACTGATTAATATTTTTTTCAAGTTTAGACTTTGAGGTAGGAATAATCGATTGCAAAAGACTACTAAGTAACTCAACAATAAAATCACTAATCAGCATCACTACTACCCCTTCTCATTACACTTTCCTGGGAGACTGGAAAGGAACATTGTATTGTGTTAAAGAAGTAAAATCTTTGCTGTGGGAACCACAGCATTAAGGCAGGGTTTTAGCTTCTGAATGATAATCCATTTTCCTGCAAAGCAGATCTAAGTTTAGGTAACGAAGCAGGTCCCAAGCCATGAAATTGCAAAATATCTTTTTCGCTATATTTTGATAGCTTCTGTAAAGAAGTGATTCCATTGTTTTCTAATGCTCGTCTTGCTGGTGCCGAGAGTAATGAAAGAAATCCATGATTTGGTTTGCGCTCTTGCTCACAAGATGGACAGGTTGGACAATCGCTGCTTTTATAATAGTTGTGTCCATTGTTGCAAGTTCTTAAATCTTTTTCCGAAGTTGCCATTGAAATATCCCCTTTTCTTAAGAAATTGGCAAATACTTAATTTACGGCTCTCCATAACTTATCTCAGCCTTTTTAAGGTTACAATTCCTTTTTTCGCAAAGTTTCGTTAAGTGAATGGAGTTCAGTCTCGATGTCTGCTAATTGTTTTTCTAGAGGAGATAGATTCCCTTTTACATTTTCCAATTTTTCTAAGTCATTCTGCAAGCGAACATATTCATATTTCAATTCGCGAATTTTATATTCAATTTCTTTTTTCTCCATCTTCATTCTCCCTCGTCACTTTTGTAAGTTAAAATGATTATAACATTTAAAATAACGAGCAAAAACACTACACTTAGGGTCAGTTTTGACTTATGTAAAATTTTTCAATAGTATCATTAACAATTCCATGTATTTATAGGAGAGATAAAAATGAAAATTTATGTTGATGCAGATGCTTGTCCGGTAAAAGATATTATTATCTCAGAAGGAACGAATGCGGCAATTCCTGTCATCCTTGTTACGAGCTTTTCACATTTTTCCAGTGCTGAACAACCGTCAGGAGTGGAAACCATTTATGTTGATTCTGGTGCAGACGCTGCGGATTATCGGATTATGAAGTTAGCAATAAGAGGAGATATCATTGTTACGCAAGATTATGGACTTGCTTCGCTAGGTTTAGCAAAAGGGTGCAGGGTCCTCCATCATAAAGGCTTTACCTATACAAATGAAAACATTGATCAATTATTACAAACACGTTATTTAAGTGCCATGGCTCGAAAAAGCGGGAAGCGTACAAAGGGGCCAAAGCCTTTTACATCAGAAGATAGGGAGCAATTTAGGGAGCTTTTTAAAAAAGCCATTTCTCACTAAACATAATACGATGTGAAAAATTAGAGGAACAGATGGGCTATAACCAAAGGTGGCCTAGCCCCATGGATTCCTATTTAAAAATATAACTTATTACCTCTATTGCTTGCTCAACCGTTTCTACAGTTACATTTGCTTTATTAGAAAGTTCTTTTAACGGATGAATTAACGATTTCGGCCTTATGATAATAGTGGGTTTATTCATTGCGATTGCTGTGCTGGTGTCCATTGCAGTATTCCATTGTTTATACTTCTCGCCAAATAAGGCGATAACTATATCTGATTTCTGCATTAATACCTGTGTTCTGAAATTGTTTATATCGGAAGCTGCATCATCCTTATATAGATTTCCAGGCTGTGTTCCCAGAATTTCTTCGCCGATGTTGTCTGAACGTTCGTGGTTTGTTTGAGGTGCGACAAATACTAACGGCAGATTTTTTTCCTTTGCCTTTTTCTCCACTTCGTCTCGCCAATTATCATGAATCTGTCCAGCCAAATAAACGGTTAACTCCATCATAACCCCTCCAATATTTATTTGTTCTACCCCTATACTAATAAAATTATTAAAATTTTCAAAGGAATTGTACTTTTACATAGGGTTAAACTTGGAACCTCGTCGAATATGAAACCCATGATTATTTTTAACGTAATGACGATTTCGATGTTCTTAAGTATAATTCAAATATAAGGACTATTCTGGAGGTGAATATAGGGTGAAAAAAATAACAGTCGAAAACGTAGTTCGGAAGTTTTCATTGAAAGTAGTGGCCGGTAAAAGTCAACTGCAGAAAATAATAACGCAATCACGGGTACATCGTCCGGGCCTAGAATTTGTTGGCCATTTTGATTTTTTTCCGACAGAACGAGTTCAAATTTTAGGAAAAAAGGAAATTACCTATTTACATAAGTTAAGTCATGAGGAACGGAAAATACGAATCGGAAATATCGTCCATTATCATCCGCCATGTTTTATCGTAACGGCTGGGGAAGAAGGACTTACCTATTTAACTCACCATTGTGTAGAACAGGGTATCCCTTTGTTAGTAACAAGCAAGCCTGAGTCCACTTCAGATTTTATCACAAAATTGGATGCGTATTTGGTGAAGGAATTAGCACCAGAAATTGCTGTCCATGGAGTTTGTATGAATGTGTCCGGCATAGGGATCCTGCTTCGCGGTCATTCAGGGGTAGGGAAAAGCGAGACGGCTCATACGTTAATTCGCCGCGGACACCGGCTGGTAGCTGATGATATTGTTGTCCTAAAGAAGCTCAGCCCGCAAACCATTCTTGGTACGCATGATGGAAAAACAAAGGAGTTTTTGGCTCTTCGCAGTATTGGGCTGTTGAATGTGGTTCGCTTGTATGGTCGTAAGGCTTTTCAAGATGAATCACGAATTGCATTAGATATTAATTTGACGAAATGGGAAAAAGATGCCTTGTATAATGATTTGGATCAGGAACTTCAATATATCGAATATATGGGTGTTAAGATTCCATCCATGGAAATCCAACTCCAGCCAGGTCGTGATGTGGCGGGGTTAATTGAGGCAGCTGCTAATAACTGGTATTTGAAGCAGCAAGGATACAGTGCAGCAGAAGAGTTCATGAGCAGGATTGAGGCCGATATTACAAATTCCGGTACGGAATAACGATTAATGAAATTAGCTAGACTTACTAATTTAGAGTTCTCCTATTCTAACCGTAAGCGGGGTAAAAGCCCAATCCCCCATTTTAATCACAGGGAGATTGGGCTTTTTTAGTTAATTCGCGGGTACGGGCTTTTTCAAGATTCCCATTAATACGGCAGAAACAATCGCTCCAATTACAACTGCCAGCAGATACAGAAACCAATTGCCATCAACGAGGGGAATAACGAATACTCCTCCGTGCGGGGCACGAAGTCCAATACTAAACATCATCGATAACGCGCCGGTAACTGCTGAACCAGCCATAATAGAAGGGATCACTCGCAGTGGATCCGCTGCAGCAAATGGAATCGCTCCTTCTGTGATAAACGATAATCCCATAATATAGTTTACTTTTCCTGCTTCACGATCTTGTTGGCTAAACTTTTTCTTGAATAAGGTAGTTGCGATGGCAATTCCTAATGGAGGAACCATTCCAGCTGCCATGATTGCAGCCATTGGTTCGTAGACCCCATTTGCTAATAGACCAGTACCAAACACATAAGCAGCCTTGTTTACAGGGCCACCCATGTCAAAAGCCATCATTAGCCCTAAAATAATTCCTAGTAAAATAGCATTGCCAGTTCCTAGACCTGATAACCACTCAGAAATGGCTGTATTTAACGCGCCAACTGGCTTATTTATGACAAATAACATAATAAAACCGGTTAATGCAATTCCTAATAAAGGATAGATTAAGATCGTTTTAATTCCTTCAAGCGAAGATGGCAAACTAGCAAACAACTTTTTCAAGCCAACTACTAAATAACCTGCTAAGAAGCCTGCCACAAGTCCACCTAAGAAACCTGCTCCGCCGCTTGACGCCAACATCCCTCCGACCATACCTGCAGCGAAACCTGGGCGGTCAGCAATACTCATGGCGATAAATCCTGCTAATACTGGAACCATTAATCCGAACGCATTTCCGCCGCCAATCGTCATTAACGCTTCAGCAATCGGATGAAAGCTTGGATCATCGGGATTAGAGGCATTGAAGCCAAACATGAAACTGATTGCAATTAAGATACCCCCGCCGACAACGAAAGGAAGCATGTTAGAAACACCGCTCATTAAGTGCTTATAAATGGTTGCTCCGATGCCCCTTCCTGATTGTTGACTTTCTTGACTAGACTTCCCACTTCCACGGTACACGGGAGCATCTAGCTTTAATGCTCTCTCAATTAATTGCTGTGGTTTGCGGATTCCGTCTGCAACGGCTGCCTCAATGACATGTTTTCCATTAAAACGGTTCATTTCAACATTCGTATCCGCTGCAACAATGACTGCGACAGCGTTTTCAATTTCTTCTGCCGTGAGGACATTTTTGGCACCGCCCGACCCGTTTGTCTCAACCTTAATATCAACACCCATTTCTGCTGCTTTTGCTTTTAATGCGTCTGCAGACATATACGTATGGGCGATCCCCGTTGGGCAAGCGGTTACGGCGACAATAAATTGTTTCTTTCCAGCCATTGACTGCTCAACTGGTTGTTCGTCTATGTCATGACGGTCAATGATACTTAGGACATCATTGGCTGATTTAGCTGCTAAAAGCTGGTTACGTACATCGTCCTTCATTAAAATAGAAGAGAGGCGAGCAAGTGCTTCTAAATGTGTATTGTTTGCTCCTTCTGTAGCTGCAATCATAAAGAAAAGATGAGCAGGTTGACCGTCGAGCGACTCAAAGTTTACGCCGCCGGTCGACCTCCCAAAAGCAATTGCCGCCTGCTTGACCGCGGTTGTTTTTGCATGGGGAATCGCAATTCCATCTCCAATCCCCGTTGTACTTTGTGCTTCTCTTTTAAAAATCTCCTTTTTAAAATCGAACCTGTTTGTTAGTTTGCCGGCGGCGTCTAATACATGTACTAACTCTTCAATGGCATCTGATTTTTGAACACCTTTTAATGAAAGATTAATCGTGTCCTTGGTCAATAGCTCCGTTATTCTCATCTTCATTCTCCTTTTTTATGAATGCATTTTAATGGTTACCTGTGGAAGTAAGCTTTCCACTTTTTCACGGGTACATAAGCCAATAGAAAAAGCAGTAGCACTACCGGCTGCAACACTGAAACGAAAAGCCTCTTCAATCGATTTTGTTCTTGCATAAGTTGCGATAAATCCAGCTACAAGAGAATCTCCTGCACCGACAGAACTTATCACTTTCCCTTTAGGGACAGTGGCGATTAAAGTGATTTCGTTATTGATGAGTACGGCACCTTTTTCAGCAAGAGAAACAATCACATTTTGAACACCTTGGTTAATGAGCTCTTTTCCATACGGGATTACCTCTTCACAGGTAGTAATAACGGTATTGAATAAATCTCCAAGCTCATGGTGATTCGGTTTAATCAGGAATGGTTTTAACGGGATCACTTTCCTTAATAAATCCCCCTCGGCATCAACGACAAATTTTGTTCCGTTTTCATTGCATATTTTCACAAGCTCTTCATAGGTATGATCGGGCATAGAAGCTGGGATACTCCCTGCTAATACGAGAATATCCTTACTTGTAAGCCCGCGGATTTTACTCTTCAATGCTTCGTAGTTTTCCTTAGTAATGCTGGGTCCTTGTGCGTTTATTTCTGTTTCTGTTTCAGATTTAAGCTTTACATTTATTCGTGTATCTTCTTTAATTCGGACAAACTCTGCCTGGATATCTAGTGATTTTAAGAATCCTTCAATATAGTCGCCGGTAAACCCCCCTAAAAATCCAAGTGCTTTACTGTCAACGTCCAATCTTTTTAATACCTGGGATACATTAATCCCTTTTCCACCAGGAAATTTAGCTTCATTGTTTGTTCGGTTTAATTCGCCCAAGGCTACTTGATCAAGTTCTATCATGTAATCAAGAGAAGGGTTTAAAGTTAATGTATAGATCATGAGGTCACAACCCTTATCTTTGTTTTATTAATAAATTGCTCTTCGATATCAAGGTCAATTTCATTTGTTATGATGGTTGCTAAATGTAGATCAGCTATTTTTGCAAAAGCTATTTCTGAAAACTTTGTTTCATCCGCTAATACATAAGCTTCTCGTGTTAAAGAAATCGCTTGTTGTTTGATCATTGCTTCTTCTTGATCTGGTGTTGTATAGCCAAATTGGGGGTGAATTCCATTTACTCCCATGAAGCATTTATCAAAACGATAATGTTCAAGACTTTCTAATGCCCCTCGACCTATCATGGCTTTTGTTGTTGGCTTTACAAATCCACCGACTAAAAAGGTTTTTATATTTTTCTCGAGAAGTTCATTCGCATGCATAAGTCCATTTGTTACAACGACAATGTTAGTTGGAAGATAAGGAATCATTTCAAAAACAGTTGATCCGGCATCTAAATAAATACAATCGCCCGCTTCTACTAAATTCCCGGCATACTGAGCGATCTGCCGTTTTGCTTGAAGGTTTTTGGAAGATTTCTCTGTCATGCTCGGTTCTTGGAGTTTCCCTTGGAGTCTTGCCGCACCGCCATGAACCCTCTTAAGAAATTTTCCTTGTTCTAACTGAGTTAAATCACGACGAATGGTTGATTCTGAAGCATTAGTTAAGTCTACGAGTTCCTGAATTTTGACCGAATTCTTTTCTTTTAACGCTTCTAAAATAATTTGATGGCGTTCTGACTCTAACATAATCCGCCCTCCTAAAACGCTTTCATTTTGTGATTAATATCATCATATGGCATTTCATTTAATAAATCAATCAAAATCTTTCAACTTCAATCAGAAAATCATTCATTTCATTCCAAAGATGAGCAAATTCATTCACATCAATAAAATAACTGGTTAGAAAAATAACTCAAACATTTAGGAGGGGGAAAATTGGGAATACTGCCCTAATTCAATTCATTTATTATATAATTAAAGTAAATTGTAGGATTTTCCTACTTTTGCTTGCTTCGGAACCATTTCCATTTCAAGAAAAACATATAGCAGAATTTCAATCATTTCTACCAAATACAAAAATCTTTTTAGTCGACGGTGAAATGTTTTGGTATGGAGCGAAAATGGTTATAGCAGGGTTATATTTAAAAAAATTAACAAAAGAAATAGAGAAGAGCATTGTGTAGGATTTTCAATAAAAAGTTTTTTTTCAATAAAATTTAAACATGCTATACTTGGGGAACTAATAGGGGTTCTGAAAGGAGTTAAATATATTGAAGTATATAAAATCGCAAATGCAACAGCTAATCAAGGATAATAAAGAATTGCATACACGGTTAAAAGAGTTGAAGGCAGAACATGGCCTTGAAAAAAATAATGCCCTCAAGGCTTTGTACCATTCAGAAGTTGCTGACGGGGGAAAGTATCAGTTAGCTTACCAAGCACTTGACCAGCCAAAAAAGTAGACTTACTTTAGGCTTTAAGGTGAAATATGAGGATGGTTCTATTGTTTAGTGAACCGTCCCTATTGATGATTATGGTAGCCAACTAACCAATAATCAATGTCTTGTATCTGTATTTTGGCCAGTAACAAATACATTTTATCTGATTGTTAGCATCAGGAGGATTGCGTGAAATGATAACAGAAGGGACATTTAATGGTGTCGATGGAATAGAGCTGTTTTTTCAAGTAATCGAACCATTAACGGCTCCAAAAGCAGCAGTTATAGTAGTGCACGGCCATGGGGATCACAGCGGAGGGCTTCAAAATATTAGTGCAAGTTTGGTTGATAAAGAATATATTGTGTATGCCTACGATTTGCGCGGTCATGGTATGAGCACTGGAAAAAGGGGATATATACAGTCTTGGGATGAATATAGAGGAGATTTACACGAGTTTCGAAAGCTCGTTTCTCTCGATCAGCCCGAATTGCCCTTGTATATCGTCGGACACAGCATTGGGGGCCTGATGACTCTCGAGTATGCTTTGGACCATAGTGCGGGTATTTCAGGAATTATGGCGATTTCACCTGCCATTTCTTATGAAGTAACACCAATTGAACAGTTAGGTATAAGACTAATGGGGAAGGTTAAGCCAGACTTTAGTATCAAAAAAACGGGCAGGATTCGATTGCTAAAGAAAAAGTCAGCGATGCAAGCTAAATACGAATCTGACAGTTTACGTCACAATATCGTGACACCTGGTTTAGGACGCAGCTTAATCCAAACGATTTCACGGGTAGTAAAAAAAGCACCGGCGATTACTCTGCCAATTTTATTACAATACGGCCTGGATGATAAAATTACTCCCCCAACAAAGCTGCGCCACTTCTTTAACCTTGCTTCCTCATCGGATAAACAGCTATATGAATACCCTTCAGCTAGGCATCGTCCGTTTGATGAAGCAGGAAAAGAGAAGTTTTTAAGCGATTTAGCCGACTGGTTAGATCACCAGTTTGATAAGCAACAAAAGGTAACTTGCAGAAAGTTTGTTAAAGGTGCCTGTTAGAGCATGATTCTCAAAAGGTGGGTTCCAAAATAAATAAAAAAGGTTCCTGACCCGATGTGTTAAAGATTAAACACACTGGGGGTCAGGAACCTTTTTGGCGTTAAGTAACCCATGAGTTTGCCAGCAGATTACTTAATTGCCAGGAAATGAGGAGGAATGTCGACTAATGCTGCAGGAATGCCAGTTGATAAAAAAACAACAGCGCAAACAAGTAAAGCAGTGGATGAACTTCACGCCATTTGCCTTTCACTGCCTTTAACAGTGGGTAGCTAATGAAACCCAGGGCGATTCCCGTTGATATGCTAGAAGTGAGCGGCATGCTAAGGATAATTAAGAATGCTGGGAAGGCTTCTTCAAGTTTGTCCCAGCGGATTTTTGAGATGCTGCCCATCATTAAGCTGCCAACAATAATGAGAGCTGGTGCGGTAATCGCAGAAAGACCGGACACTGCGCCAACGAGCGGCCCAAAGAAGGCCGATAGAATAAACAAAATGGCAACCGTCAGGGAGGTTAGACCAGTCCGGCCGCCGGCAGCGACTCCTGAAGTCGACTCAATAAAAGCAGTTGTCGGGCTCGTTCCAAACATTGCGCCAATGGTAGTACCTATCGAATCGGAAAGTAAGGCTTTACGGGCACGCGGTAATTTGTCGTTCTTCATTAACCCCGCCTGATTAGCGACACCAATCATGGTGCCAGTTGTGTCAAAAATCGTGACAAGAATGAAGGAAAATACAACGGTATAAAGGCTGTGCTGAATGACATCTGTCAGCGCTGTTATTGGATTGGCAACAATTAGTCCTTCGGGAAGAGAAGGGAACGACATAATTCCTTTGTCGAAGGAAAGTTGGTTGGTAAAGTAGGCGATTAGGCCCGTAATGACCATTCCAAAAAATAAGGCACCATTCACCCCAAGTACCATTAATACAAGGGTGACGGCTAGTCCAACAAGCGCCAGAATTACTTCCGGAGAGTGAAGATCCCCCAAAGTGACTAAGTTGGTCGGATGGGCCGTGATAATTTTTGTAAGGCGCAGACCGATAAAAGCAATAAATAAGCCAATTCCAGCCGTAATCCCATGTTTGAGGTTCTCCGGGATTGCCTCCATTAATTTTTCCCGAAACGTAGTTAACGATAAAATGACAAAGATAATCCCAGCAACAAAAACGGCTGCAAAGGCCGTTTGGTAGGTGATTCCGTGATGGGCTCCGACGACGGAATAGGCAAAGTAAGCGTTAAGTCCCATTCCCGGAGCGATAGCGATGGGGTAATTGGCAAAAAGCGCCATCCAAAGTGTACCAACAACTGAGGCGATAATGGTCGCTGTGAAGACTTGTTCAAACGGAACACCTGCATCAGAGAGAATAATCGGGTTTACAACAACAATATAAACCATGGTGAAAAAGGTTGTGATTCCGGCAATTAATTCCGTTTTGGTATTTGTTTGATTTTCTTTTAACTTAAACATCAGTTTTTCCTCCAAAATACGAACTATTTTTTAAGAACCTATATATATTATTCGTTTTTAGGCGGAATTTCAATAGTTAACTATTATATTGCCCATTTCGATGGCGTTTATTTTGGGGATGCCTAACTCCTTATGCGTTAAAGCTTTAACATGCTGGGTGGCAGGCGCCGCTTCTCCAGAAAAATTACTGGCGAGTAAGAGTAATTTACTGGCGGATAAACAACAATAACTGGCGTGTTATTTTAAAATAATAAAATATTGAATTTGGTAGCAATAGAGTTGTTGGAAACGGTTGCAATAAAAATTAAAATATTTACAATTGACAGAATAATAAAACTATAATACTATTTTAATATAAATTAAACCTTCGTAACACGAAAAAAATACATCATAGAAAGTGAAGGTAATCGTTATGTCACAAATGCTAGCTTTAGTCATTGTCGTACTTATTCTATTAATTGGGGACTGGGTAGCGGTACGAACCAAAGCCTGGGTGCCGTCAATCTTTATCTCAGCCGTTTTATTTCTTATTGGTTATTGGACATTCTTTCCAAAGGAAATCGTTTCAGTAGCAGGGATACCGCCGGTTGTTGCAACCATGCTGATGTACCTGCTTATTACGAATATGGGAACATTGCTATCTCTAAAGGAATTGAAGGAACAATGGAAAACCATTGTCATTGCCCTTTCGGGGATTTTAGGGATTATTGCACTATTGTTTGGGATTGGAACCTTTATTTATGGGTTTGAAACAATTGTTGTTGCCATCCCGCCATTGGTTGGCGGTGTAGTATCGGCGTTGATCATGTCCGAGGGGGCCAAGGAAGCGGGCCTCGCATCCCTATCGGTGTTCGCTATCGTCATCTACGTTATGCAGGGGTTTGCAGGATATCCACTTACCTCAATCATGTTGAAAAAAGAAGGGAAAAGACTTCTTACCCAATATCGCCAGGGAGATTTAGCAGTTAAAGGACAACCCGAAGCGGCTGCAGAAGTAGCAGCATCAGTTGAATCTGCTATACCTGAGCTTAAGCTATTTAAAAAGCTGCCTGAAAAATATAACACGGAGTACTTTAAGTTTTTTAGACTTGCTTTAGTTGCTTTTCTAGCCTACTTGGTTTCCACTCTATTGGCACCTATTGTTTCCATTAGCCCGTTTGTTCTTTGCTTATTGTTTGGGATTATTGCAAAAAGCATTGGTTTTCTGGAGAAGCAAGTCTTACAAAAGGCAAATGCATTTGGTTTTGCCTTAATGGGTCTTATGCTGTTTGTATTTGACGGGTTAAAACAAGCAACACCAAGCATGATGCTGGAAATTATTTATCCGCTTGTGGGTACAATTGTGATTGGCGTAATCGGTATGTACATCTTCTCCTTTATTGCAGGTAAAATCCTAAAAGTAAGCAAGGAAATGGCATTCGCAGTATCCTTAACGGCATTATATGGATTTCCAGCTGACTACATCATCACAAACGAAGTAATTAAATCATTAACAAATGATGAGAAAGAAAAAGAGATGCTGACAAGCCACATGCTGCCGCCAATGCTGGTCGGCGGGTTCATCACTGTTACGATTGTATCGGTTATACTGGCAGGCATCTTTGTGAAATTTTTATAAGAAAAGTGGAAGCGCCCTGGTCAGCGGCGTATGGCCCGGAGCGCTCCAACTGAGATAAAGGAAACACGGTGAGCATAGCGAACCGATGTTGACTTATCGTAGGGCGGAGAGCGAAGGACACTAGCCGCTAGGGCGCTGGAGCAAGACATATATAATAAGGAGGCGATTTGAATGGAGACCCTTCAACTACGAATTGAAGAACATATTAACAAATTAAGTCATTTCACAGCCACACCCGGAAAAGGGACAACAAGGCTGACATATAGTAAGGAAGACAGGCTGGCTAGGAACTATATTATTGAAAAAATGAAGGAATACGGATTGGCTGTCAGTGAAGATGGAATGGGTAATATCTTCGGAAAGCTGGAAGGTACTCTAAAGGACGCGCCGAGCGTTCTAATCGGTTCCCATTTTGATTCAGTTCCAAATGGAGGCTCTTATGACGGCCCTGCAGGTGTAGTCGCGGGGCTAGAAGTGGCTGCACTTTTTGCCGAAAATAAACTAATACCCAGATACCCATTAGAAATTATTGCACTTATCGAGGAAGAAGGTGCACGATTCGGCGGCGGGCTGATGGGCTCTAGAGGTATGACCGGTTTGCTGAGTGAGGATGAATTTAAAAATTTAAAGGACAAAAATGGGATCTCCACAGAAGAAGCGATGGTAAAAATCGGATTGGATCCATCGCTTCCCAAAAAAAGAGATCCTAAAACAATCAAGGCATTCCTAGAAATGCATATCGAACAAGGGCCAATTCTCGAGGAAAAAGATATTCCGATTGGCGTAGTAGAGGCTATTGTCGGGCTGACCCAATTTGAAGTAACGGTGGAAGGGCAGGCAGGACATGCGGGTACCACACCGATGGATCGCCGCTCGGATGCACTTGTTACCGCTGCTAAGATGATTGCTCAATTTCCTGGCCTCGCCATCGAAGAAGGGAAAGGAACAGTCATTACAACGGGGCAATTAAATGTTTTTCCAAACGGTGCCAATGTCATCCCGAAAAAGACCGTTTTTACAGTAGATATACGGTCCGGCAAGGAAGAACATATCCAGAATGTCATTCGGAAACTGAACGAACTAATAGAATTATATAGTACGAATGGAATTAAGATTACGGCTGAACAGCAGTTATTTATGCAGCCAAAAGCTATGAACCAAGAGATTGTCGCTCTTATGAAACAAATCAGCGGTGAATTGGAAACACCATATTGTTCGATTAATAGTGGAGCAGGTCACGATGCGATGGTCTTTTCCGATGTTACAGCTGTAGGGATGCTGTTCATTCCAAGTAAAGATGGCCTGAGCCATTGTCCTGAGGAATGGTCAGAATCTAAGCATATCGCAAATGCCGTACAGATTTTTTACGAAACAGCAAAGAAATTAACGGAGGCTTCGTCAAATGATTAATGAAAAAATAAAACAAGCGATACAACAATATAGTGAGGAATTAACAGCCATTCGGAGAAAGCTTCATAGTGAGCCTGAGCTATCTTGGGAAGAAGAAAACACAACCGCTTTTGTCTGCGACTATCTTGAAAATCTAGGAATCTCTTATCGAAGAGCTGTACCAACAGGTGTCATTGCCACAATCGAAGGCGGAAAACCAGGTAAAACAGTAGCATTAAGAGGAGATATGGATGCCTTATCGGTGGAAGAATTGAATAAGGATCTGCCATATGCATCAAAGACAGATGGCAAAATGCATGCATGCGGCCATGACGCCCATACTGCGATGCTCTTGATTGCTGCCAAAGCTTTAAATGAGAGCAAGGAAGAACTGCCAGGCAATGTCCGGTTATTGTTCCAGCCTGCTGAAGAGGTAGCGGAAGGTGCTAAAGCATTCGTAAAACAAGGGGCTGTTGACGGAGTGGATAACGTTTTCGGTATTCATATTTGGTCACAAATGCCTACAAACAAGGTTTCTTGTCCAGCGGGGCCATCCTTTGCGTCAGCGGATCTTTTTACGGTAACTTTCAAAGGAAGAGGCGGACATGGTGCACTGCCGCATGCTTGTATTGATGCAGCGATTGTAGCTTCATCGTTTGTGATGAATGTACAAACAATTGTTTCGAGAACGGTTGATACCCTAAATCCTGCTGTTCTTACCGTTGGGAAAATGACAGTCGGTACCCGCTTCAATGTTATTGCAGAAAATGCGGTAATTGAGGGAACTGTCCGCTGCTTCGACCCTCAAACTAGAGACCATATTGAAGCGCAGCTCAAGCATTATGCAGAACAGGCCGCGGCTATGTACGGTGCAACGGTAAAAGTGGATTATATCCGCGGTACTCAGGCTGTTAATAACGATGAGTACAGTGCTAAATTGGTTCAAAAAGTGGCCGCAGAAGCATTTGGCGCAGATGCTGTCTATTTTGAAAAGCCGACAATGGGCGGTGAGGATTTCAGCGAATATATGGCTGAAGTACCTGGCAGCTTCGCTCTTGTGGGCAGCGGCAACCCTGAAAAAGATACAGAGTGGGCGCACCATCATGGTAAATTCAACATCGACGAAGACGCACTCGTTACCGGTGCGGAATTATACGCGCAATATGCTTGGGCTTATTTAACTGAATAAAGCTGATGCCTGACCCCGCGCATCGGGGGTCAGGCACCATTTTCAATTTCTCATCGAGCTTGTATTATCTAAAACAAGCCCCACTTTAGCCCCAAACACTTTCAGCAATAGCAATGACGTGTTTTATCTTATTCCATTGATCTTCTTCGGTTAATTTGTTGCCTTCCTCGGTACTTGCAAACCCGCATTGAGGACTTAAGGATAAGTTTTCTAAAGGAATAGAATGGCTTGCTTCTTTAATTCTTTCTTTAATCGTATCAGGGTTTTCTAGTTCCGGGAATTTAGAAGTTATTAATCCTAGTACAACTGTTTGGTCAGCGCGTTTAAACCTTTTTAATGGTTCAAAATCCCCCGAGCGGCCGTCATCATATTCTAAGAAGAGTCCATCTACCTTTAAATCAGCAAATATGGCATCAGAGATCTGATCGTAACCGCCGCTAGTTATATATGTAGACCTGAAGTTTCCACGGCAAATATGCATCGTGATAACCATATCTTCAGGTTTTTTAGAAATGGCTTCATTTAAACAGCGTACTCTTGTTTCGATGATATCCTGTACTCCCATATTAAGTTTTTCAACGACTGCTTGAATCCGTTCTTCCGAAACAAAATCAATCCAAGAAGTATCATCTAATTGTAAATATCGGCACCCTGCGTCATAGAAGGCTTGAATGGATTTTTGGTAAGCCGCAACTGTATCATGAAAGAACTGTTCGCTGTTATCGTTATAATATTCATCCCCCTGAATTCTAGTAAATAACATATTAGGGCTTGGAATCGAGAACTTAGCCACTTGACCGCCATCGCCATAGCGGTCGACTGCCTGTTTTAAGAACTTGAAATGTTCTAACATATAATGATCATTGAAGTCTACTTTACCAACGACTTTAATGGCTTTATTTTTAGTTTTCGCTCCTTGGAAGTTACTAATATATTCCGTTTCAAACTCTTCTACGCCATCTAAGCCTGATAAGAAATCGAAGTGCCACCATGAACGTCTAAACTCACCGTCAGTGATGGAGTTAAGGCCAACTTCGATTTGTTTTTGAACAAGTTTCTCAATTTCTTGATCCTCTATCTTCTTTAAGGTATCTTTATCAATTTCTCCTTTTGCAAAAGCTTTTCTTGCCTCTTTAATTGGTTCTGTTCTTAAAAAGCTGCCTACATGATCGGCTTTAAATGGTGCTTTCACTGCTGTCTTTGTCATGTAAAATTCCTTCTTTCTTTAATAATTTGGCGGTGTTAAAAGTGAATGTTGATTTCCGTTCCAGGCGCTTCGCTTTCCGCGGGGCGGGCGGTGAGCCTCCTCGGCGCTAAAGCGCCTGCGGGGTCTCACCTGTCCCGCTGCTCCCGCAGGAGTCTCGCGCCTTCCACTCCAATCAACATTGTGATCAAAATCAACAATATTCTTTAACACAGCCAACAATTAAAAAACCTCTTCTCACAAATAAGAAGAGGAAATCATTATCGGCACTGGTTCTCTTCTTATCTTCAAGCAAATCGCTCCTGGAATTGGCACAGTACTAACGTAAGTCTGCTGCCGAGGTATCGCGGGGCCAGTCCCTCCACCTCTCTTGATAAGAGTTTTCTAAACTATTTAATTATTAATTACCTTACATTCGTTTTACTATTCTGTCAAATAGGAAGTAAATCATGACATCAAAAATCAAAAGGTAAAACTCTGTAAAATCCAGTAAATTGAAAAGAATGATTTAAACCAGCTTACTTTGTCTAAAATGGTAGAGAGGTGATTTGATGAAATTTCTATTAATCTTCGGAAGTATTTTTGCACCAGGTCTCATGTTCTTTGTGATGAAAATCAAGCCTAAATTACGTGTGGTTTTTAATATATGCGCCATTGTATCTGCACTAGTTTTTGGGAATATTTCCTCTCTCGCCATTTACGAGATTATTAAAGATAAAACCGTATTCATGACCAATATCCATGGTATATTCCTAAATCCACTTTTCTTACTAACGGGTTCCTATTTGGGTATATATTTTATCAATCGAATGGTGCTATGGATGGTAGATGAAATATAGAGAACAGTGTCTTAATACTTTTGCCTGAGCCCCGATGCCTTAACGCTTTAACACACTGGGGGTCAGGCATCGGTTTTCCAGAAAAGTACCAATCGATGGATATGGGAATTGGAACCCAAACCTGAAAAAAGGTGAAAGAAAGCTGTCCAAAGTCCCCGCTTTCACAGAAGTAAATTTTAAACATAAGATGGATTACAGAAAAGAATGAGAATGAAGGGGAGGACTATGGAGTGCCTTCAGTCATTAATTTAGGAATATTTAATGTCAACTCTCCACAGGCCAGCTCAGCCATCTTTATTGGTGAATCAATTGTTACCGGGATGGACGCCAATAGAAAATATAATTTAGGCTTTGGGGGTATTTATGGAATTGGAAACGTGCAGGCCGGAAACTTAGCCAATAATCTAGATAGCTTTGAGGTTATTGACGGGGCAATCTTTGACAATGATATTAAACCAAATCTTGGTGCGAATATATAATATTTAAGCGATATTCCCCAAAATATTCCCTTTGCCCCGTTCTGGAAAGAAGAAAAAAACAACAAACCCATATTTTAACTGGGGTTTGTTGTTTTTTTGGTCCTGGCATTTTCTTCCGCTTGTTCTTGTTTGATTCCCTTCTTTTTCTTCGGCACACGCTCGTAATTGGTTAATGAGGCAGTAGCATGATCAAAGGTGTTCCGATCTCCGTGGATATTCCCTAAGCCCTGGTTATGTTTTTTGCTGCTTTTAAAGTCTTCAATAAAATTGTTTCCGATACTAAAGCAAGAAGCCTCTTCAATGGTCCCGATTTTGATGGTCCCGATATGAAAGGTCGGGGATAAAATGGGGGAAGACATGAACTATTCATCCTCCCATGTTTCTTTGTTTTTCACCCAACAATTATAGGTTAACTTATTTTCATTTCCAGACAAGGTTCCAACCGCTTCGTTTATCGTCGTTTGACAAGAAAATTGTTTGTGTCGGTTTTTTTCACCAATGAAAATACCGGCAGCTGTTTTCAGTTGGTCTACGGTAATATTCCCGAATGTCATTTCGATCATATGCAGGAGCTCCTTTCCTTTCTTTAAAATATCAGAATTTATATCATTGGACTTTGAGAAATGTCCAGCTCCAGCGCCCTAGCGGCTAGTGTCCTTCACACTCCGCCCTACGATAAGTCAACATCGGATCGCTACGCTCTCCGTGTTTCCTTTATCTCAGTTGGAGTGCTCCAGGCCATACGCCGCTGACCAGGGCGCTTGCGCTTTTCTTAGTACCTTATTCAATGATTTGGGCGTTTGACACCTTTGTTTGCTATTTCTTAGGCAATCGTCACCATCCTAAATCCAAACACATAAGGTACATTAAATAGAAGGAAAGGTGTATAGGAACGATACATGAACAAGATCTTAACGGAAACGTGGTGATCAGGATTTGAAAAATACGTCACAATTTAATTTTATCGGAGATATCAATGTCCAAACCATGCAAAGGCAATCTGGTATTTTTATAGGGGAAGAAAATAATGCCATCGGCTGGAGTACCCATGGCAAAGAAAATAATGTGATTGGGGGGATTAGTGGTCAGTCTAATCTTCTTTTTCAAAATATCTCTATTCTAAATGATCCTGATTTTATCGATACTCCCATTGATGACCGTGATATTAATATTTCATTTGCGAATCCAAGTAAGGAAGATGCTTCGAGCATCACGCTTGGATCCGTTAATGTTAATACGATGGAGCAAAATAGCTCTGTATTCCTTGGAAATGCTCATGTGACGGGGATGGACGCCAATGAAAAAGTGAATTTTTCACAAGGTGCTGTATTTGGAAATCAAAATCAATTTTTGAATAATTTAAATACAAATAATGATCAAGATTTTATTGATGGCATTATGGAAGATCAAGATATCAAGATTGCTAATTTAAAGTGAAAATTCAATGATTACTGAAACGATAACCTTTAGCTGTTTTGGTTATTTTTTTTTGACTTGGTGCGTTAGTTTCTGACATTGTTTCTTGTTTCGCCTTCTCTTTATCCATTTTTAAAATGTAAGGGTGGGAAAGGTCTTCCGTGCTTCCAATATTATTTCCAATAATAAGTTTTCCGCTCAACTCGTCAATTTCTAGATTGTCTAGTCGGAAAATAATGTTTTCTAAATAATCAATTTGAACATGATCAAATTGAATGTTTTTTCCAACCTCCTCCTTTTGTTTTTGCTCAAGCAGTTCAATAATTCGATCTAATTTATTGAGAAGAAGAGAGTCTATTTTATTTTCTTTTTCGATCTGTTTCTTTTTAAAAGAAAAAAATTTAAACATAAACTCCCTCCAAACGGTTCAATGGGGGAACTTAATATCAATAGGAGTCCGTCCATTTTCCGCTTTTTGCATGATTATGTACAGGCTGAATTTTTCGTATCGCGTAAGACACCTTTTTTTAATTTATGCGGTGGATAGTAGACATATTCCGGTGCCTGACAATACCTGAGAGGGAACAGTGTAATTGTTTTAGGGGGCAAACAAATAATGTTTTATTGTTAGTAAATAGGGTATCGAGAAGAGTGGGTAATTAAATTTACCTGCTTTTTCATTTTAAGAGGTACATATTTTCGTTGGGAGGTTCATTTTATGGAAAATAAGAAGGCAGTACAGTTAAAGAAATTTACCATCGATAACGAAGAACAAGCAGGTTTAACGACTAACCAAGGATTAAGAATGGCGGAGGATGAATTTTCTTTAAAAGCCGGTTTAAGAGGCCCTACCTTGATGGAGGATTTTCATTTTCGAGAAAAAATGACGCATTTTGATCATGAACGAATCCCAGAACGTGTTGTTCATGCGCGCGGAGTGGGGGCACATGGCATCTTTCAGCTCTATGAATCTTTATCCGAATATACGAAAGCTGATTTTCTTAATGACACCTCTAAAACAACCCCGGTATTTGCACGCATTTCCACCGTACAGGGCTCAAGAGGGTCAAGCGATACAGTTCGAGACGTCCGTGGATTTGCGACCAAATTCTATACGGATGAAGGCAATTTTGATTTAGTTGGTAATAATATGCCTGTTTTCTTTATCCAAGATGCGATTAAATTCCCTGACCTTGTACACGCTCTAAAGCCTGAGCCTCACAATGAAATTCCCCAAGGTGCCAGCGCCCACGATACGTTTTGGGATTTCATTGGCCAAAATCCTGAATCCGCCCATATGATTCTGTGGTTAATGAGTGACCGCGCGATTCCAAGGAGCTTACGTATGATGGAAGGCTTTGGTGTCCATACGTTCCGACTTATCAACGCTGATGGTAAAGCACATTTTGTGAAATTTCACTGGAAACCGCTGCTCGGTATCCATTCTCAAGTCTGGGATGAAGCACAAAGGGCTGCCGGTAAAAATCCTGACTTTCACCGTCAAGACTTATATGAAGCAATTGAAAAAGGTGATTTTCCTGAATGGGAGCTAGGTTTACAAGTGATTGCTGAAGAAGATGAATTCAGCTTTGATTTTGATATTTTAGATCCGACAAAATTATGGCCCGAAGAAGAAATCCCTGTGAAAATCGTTGGTAAAATGACATTAAACCGTAATGTCAACAACTTCTTTGCAGAAACAGAACAAGTCGCTTTTCATCCTGGACATGTTGTACCAGGCATCGATTTTTCCAACGATCCTCTTTTACAAGGACGGTTATTTTCTTATACGGATACGCAGCTTTCCCGTCTGGGAGGGCCCAACTTCCATCAAATTCCGATTAATCAACCTGTGTGCCCTTTCCACAATAACCAACGGGATGGAATGCACCAAATGACGATTCATCATGGTCAAACAAGCTACCATCGGAACGGTTTAAATGCCAATCAACCTGAACCTGTGCCAGTTGAACTGGGCGGTTATGATCATTATCAAGAAAAAATCGACGGGCGAAAAATTAGGGGCCGCAGTGATAGTTTCCTAGACTTTTACTCGCAAGCGAAGTTATTCTATAACAGTCTCGCTCCCTTTGAACAAGAACATTTAATAGCTGCATGCAGCTTTGAACTTGGCAAATGCAAATCAGACTTGGTAAAAAATAATGCTGTGGCCCTGTTCAATCATATCGATCGACAACTGGCACAAGAAGTTGCCGATAACATAGGCGCAGAACTTCCTGAAGAAAATCTTGAAGTTAAATCCGATAAAAAATCGCCAGCTCTTAGCATGGCAAACACGGTTAGCAAACCTGATACAAAAACTGTGGCCATTTTGTTAAATGGTGAAACCGATGATGAAAAATTAACAGAATGGGTTAAAACATTAGCACAGTATAATGTAAATTATAGTATTGTTGCTAAAAGGATTCGTGCCATTAATGCTGTACTAAAAGTGACAGATACCTTTGATACAGCAGAATCAAGTCTTTTTGATGCTGCATTATTAATCAGCACGGAGCCTGAAATTGAAACGCCTGTATTGGAATTCATTGAAACCACCTTTAAACATTTTAAACCATTGGCTTTAGCTATAAGTAATAGCCAAGCATTGGAGCGGAGTCGTGTCCATTTAAACACGGCCGGTGTTTACGATTTATCACAAGCGGACATTCACCAATTTGTTGAAGGAATTGGACAAGGCCGATTTTGGGAACGCCAACTTTGAAGATTTTTTTAAGATAGAATTTAGATCATTGTAAAAACGGTGCCTGACACCCGAAATAGGTGCCTGCCCCCCAGTGCAGAAACGCCTTAACACTGGGGGGCAGGTACCTATTTTTAGAATAAAAGTAAAGTTAACTTTACAAAATGAACACTTTACTTTACAATGAATGTAATCAAATGGAATTTGAGGTAATTACTATGGTGATAAAAAATCGGGTAAAGGAATTAAGGGCAAGGCATGATTTTACCCAGGGAAATCTTGCCGACCTTGTCAATGTAACGAGACAAACGATTATTGCATTAGAGAAAGGAAGCTATGTACCATCGCTAATGCTTGCGATGAATATTGCCAGAACTTTTAAGCTGCCAATTGAAGAAATCTTTTATTTGGAGGATGAGGAATCATGAATATTTTTCGCCAGGGGTCCGCTATTATTGCAATGTTGATGTTATTTGGGGGTGCAATGTCAGCATTTTATTATGCATCCGTTGATATTACTGAATATTTCAAAGATCCATCACGGGATTATCTTTTTGAAGTAAATGTTGTACCTTTTATACTCTTTTTTGTTATTGGCGGTTTATTGACCTTTTTTTCATACCGGAAAAAGAAAGGGCAGAATAAAAACTTTGCGAAGATATTCTGGCTTCCGGATGAGTTTGAAGAAAAGGACGAACGTGAACAACAGATTACAGCACGAGCTTGCAGGGCTGCTTACATTAGCATGCTGTATGCTTTTCCAATCATAACTGCATTGTTACTGCTTTATCCTTTTATTTCCAAAGTGGTTCCCTATTATCCCATCCTTGTATTTACACTCCTTCCTTTAACACAGATTATGACCTATTTAATTTCTTGGCAGAAAAATAATAAATAACTTTAGACAAAAAAAGTTGGTGCCTGACACCCGATGTGATAATCCTTTATCAATTCGGGTGTCAGGCACCGTTCTAAATTTTTTATTTTGATGATGGGGCTGGGTTAAAAATATGACTTAACTTTTCATATACGGGTAATGTCGGTGCGATAATAACTTTCCCGGTACCTCTAAACGTTTGAAGCAGACCCTCGCCGGAAGCAACAGAGCCGAAAATGCTTTTTGTTGATTTTTCAACGGTAAAATCAATGTTTCCAAGCCGGAATAGCGTGAAATTCCCGTCCACTTGCACCATTTCATTTTGAAGTTCAAACTCCACCAGTTCCTCTTCCGGAACAGGGATTTCAAATAGGCAAAATCCGCTTCCAGATACTTTTGTTTGGAATAATCCTTCACCGCCGGCAATGGCAGAGGAAACATTTTTCATTGCCTGAACAGAAACAGAAACGCTCGATTCGCAGCAATAAAAAAGACCCTTATCCGCAATAATTTCTTCGTTATTAAGTTCTACTATCATATAGTGTTTAAAACTTGGTTCTAAGTAAATAATCCCGCTGCCTTGGTATTGCGGTTTAATCATCGATTCATTGGCTAAAACACTGGAGGCTAATCCCTTTAAAAACCCTTTTGCACCCGTTCCACCTAAACTTTTTAACGTAATATTCCCTTTCATAAACTGCAGTGCACCAGATTCAGCGGTAAGGGAGCTATTTTTGAGTGTAACCCTAACTTGTCTCAACTTAATATTTGATTTTTGCGCAAAATAAAGCTTTTCGGCAACATTAAAATTATCATTACCGCCTAAATTCTGGTATTCTAAAACCTCGATTTTTATATTTTGATTTTCGACAAAACTAACCACTTGATATGCTTCAGACATCTCAATTTCTCCTTCTTCATTTTATATATTTTGAGTAAATTTCATCATTCTAAACTTTGGTTTGCCTAAGTATTCAAGAGAAAAAAAGGAGAATCTACCCAATATTTCAAAATGTATAGTGATCAAACTCCACTTAGAGATGGGAGGAAAAACCTCCCTATATCTTGTATTATAGTACAAGAAGATCCATTTTTCATGGAGGAATGGAAATATACAACGCCAACAATCTTTGGAAGTAGAATCCACATCATGCCAATGATAGACTAATCGGTTTAAAAAAATGCCGACGATTTGTCCATCATCATGTCTAATTTCCCAGCTCCGGTGTCTTATATTCTTAAAAGCTAACCAATACGGACGATTTCCTTGGCATCGGACTCTTATAGGCCTTATAAGCTACCCAACTTGGACTAACTTCACGGCTTCGGTCGCTTATAGCTCAATTAGGACATTCACCGTTTAAGTCGCACTTGGCCCAAAATAGGAAGGAAAATCCCTTATCAGTGAGTATGAAGGACTAATCTTTAGCAGAAAGCCAGTGATTAGTCCTTCATAATCTAAGTATCATTATATATACAAAAAGCAGAGGAGGTTTATTCATTCGAATAAACGTCCTCTGCTTTTGTTAAATAACCGCCTGTCTCTATAGTCCCCCAAGATAGGCTTTTTTAATTTCTTCACTTGCCTGCAATTCAGCCGCGGTCCCTGAAATTTCGATGCGGCCGGTTTCGATGACATAGGCGCGGTTGGCAATTGATAATGCCATGTTGGCGTTTTGTTCAACAAGCAGGACGGTCGTTCCGTCCTTATTGATCTGCTCAATAATGTTAAAAATTTGTTTTACCATTAGTGGTGCCAATCCCATAGAAGGCTCGTCGAGGAGCAGTAGCTTTGGCTTGGCCATGATGGCACGGCCCATTGCCAGCATTTGCTGTTCTCCACCGGAAAGTGTACCGGATAATTGCTTGCGGCGTTCCAAAAGTCGAGGGAATAGCTCATATACTTTTTCCATATCCTTGCGAACCCCGCTGGCATCCTTTCTTGTATAGGCTCCCAATTCCAAATTTTCCTCTACTGACATGTTGGAAAAAACACGGCGTCCTTCTGGGACGTGTGAAATTCCGGCCTTTACAATCGCCTGAGGAGCCTTGGAAGAAATCGGTCCGCCTAAGTATTCAATCGCACCTGATTTTGGCTTGAGAAGGCCGGATAAGGTTTTTAGAAGCGTACTTTTTCCTGCACCGTTTGCACCGATTAAAGTAACAATTTCGCCTTCCTGTACCTCTAATGAAATTCCTTTGAGTGCATGAATGTTTCCATAAAATACATTAATATCGTTGACTTTAAGCATGCTTGCTTGGAACCTCCTCTCCTAAGTAGGCCTCAATCACCTTCGGGTGGCTGCGAATTACCTCTGGTGTTCCTTCTGCAATCAACTGGCCATGGTCGAGTACATAAATTCGTTCACAGATGCCCATGATTAGCTGCATATCATGTTCAATTAACAAAATCGTTAGACCAAACTGTTTACGAATAAATGAGATTAGTTCCATTAGTTCGTGGGTCTCTTGCGGATTCATCCCGGCTGCCGGTTCATCCAGCAGCAACAGTTTCGGACCTGCAGCTAAAGCACGGGCGATTTCTAATCGACGCTGCTGCCCGTATGGTAAATTTTTAGCCATTTCATTCTTTAAACCATCTAGGTTAAAAATTTTCAAAAATTCGAGCGCTTTATTCTCCATATTTTTTTCCTCAGAAAAATGGGAAGGCAGACGGAAAATGGAACTCAAAATTGAGTTTTTCGCTAACGAATGATAAGCAACCTTTACATTGTCTAACACGGATAGTTCACTGAACAGGCGAATATTTTGAAAGGTACGGCTGATTCCGCTTTGGGTCACCTTGTAAGGAGGCAAGCCGTTCAGCTGCTTTCCGTTAAATAAAATCTCACCCTCAGTTGGTACGTAGACACCTGTTAACAAATTAAAGCTTGTCGTTTTCCCGGCGCCATTTGGCCCGATTAGACCAACCAGTTCACCTTGATGCAGTTCCATATTAAAGCCAGAAACAGCTTTTAATCCGCCAAACTGAATGCCGGCATTTTTTACTTCTAGCAGTGCCATTCTAATTGCCTCCTTTTGCCGGTTTCCACTTAAATAAATCTGTGATTTCACGTGTACCCATCAAGCCTTGTGGACGGTACAGCATGACGATTACCAAGACTAAGCTATAGATAATCATTCGTGTTTCCGGATATTGCGCTAAAAACGCTGAAACAACGGTTAATAGGATGGCTGAAAGCACCGACCCTGTCAGGCTGCCAAGACCACCTAAGACAACGAAGATGAGAATATCAAATGATTTTAAGAAACCGAAATTGCCGGGCTGTAAGATATAGAAATTATGTGAAAATAACCCGCCGGCAATTCCGGCAAAAAATGATCCGATGGCAAAAGCAAGAACTTTATAATAGGTAGTATTGATTCCCATGGCATCGGCAGCAATCTCATTTTCCCGAACCGCAATACATGCACGTCCATGTCTGGAATTGGTAAAGTTGGCGATCACCAGAATCGTAATAAATAGACAGACAAACGTGATGGTCCAGGTGGTAAGATGGGAGACCTGCATCCCAGCTGCTCCGCCAACATAGTCAATATTAAATAACACAATCCGAATGATTTCCGCAAAACCGAGGGTGGCAATGGCCAAATAGTCCCCTCGCAACCTTAAGGTAGGAATCCCTACAATAAGACCAGTAAGAGCGGCAACTACTCCGCCAATTACGATGGCGAGAATAAACGGCAACTCAAATTTCATCGTGGCAATGGCCGAAATATAAGCCCCGACTGCCAAGAACCCAGCATGGCCGATGGAGAACTGGCCGGTAATGCCAATGACCAAATGGAGGCTGACTGCTAAAATAATATTTATTGAGATTGTAATGAACAAGTTACTATAATATTGATTTAATAATCCAGAGGCGATGAAAAATTGGACGACTCCATACACAATCGCCGCTAGAATCACAAATGCCCAAAATGGTTTTGATTTCTTCATTATTTTTCACCTATACTTTCTCTCTTGTATTTTTACCAAAGATGCCTGATGGTTTAAAGATCAGTATGAGAATCAGAATGATAAAGGCGGCTGCATCTCTCCATAAAGAAAATCCTGCGGCACTGACCATTGATTCGACGGAACCGAGGATAATTCCGCCAACCATCGCTCCCGGAATGCTGCCGATACCGCCCAAAACAGCTGCAACGAACGCTTTTAACCCAGGAATCACACCCATTAATGGTTCAACTTTTGTATAATAGGCCCCCGAACACGACCCCGGCCGCTCCTGCTAATGCCGATCCAATGGCAAATGTGAAGGAAATCGTTTTGTCAACGTTTATTCCCATTAAGCGGGCAGCATCCATGTCAAGAGATACAGCACGCATCGCTTTACCCATTTTTGTGCGGTGAACAATAAATTGTAAAATAATCATTAGGATGATAGAGGTTAATAAGATAAATAAAGACTTGCTATTAATTTGGGCACCAAATAAATGGATGGCTTTGTTTGGTAAAACGTCAGCAGGATACGCTTCTGGCTGTGCTCCACGTATATAAATCATTAAATATTCAATCAACAGAGACATACCAATTGCTGTAATCAAAGCAGCGATTCTCGTAGCATTCCGAAGCCGTTTATAGGCAATCCGTTCAATTAATACTCCAAATACAGCACAGACAGCCATTGATATAATGAGTGCGGGCAAGAAGCTTAATCCCCATCCCGTAATCGCATAGAACCCAATAAAGGCACCTACCATAACTACATCACCGTGTGCAAAGTTGATCAATTTAATGATTCCATACACCATTGTGTATCCTAATGCGATTAAGGCATAGATGCTGCCGAGTGAAATTCCATTTATTAGCTGTTGTAACCAATCCATGCGTGTTTTCTCCTTTTTTCTAGGGCATTGTTACCCTTGTCTGTTCATTTGCGCTCCTATCAATATAGTGTGTGAAATCAACCATTTTTTAGAAAAGCCTTTTTTAAAAAAGTAAAATGGAAGGATAATCCTTCCATTTTACTGGTCTGTTTATTAAGGATTAATTTTTGTGTTAAACACTTGCTTACCGTCTTTGTACTCTAAAATTGTTGCAGTTTTAATTGGGTGGTGATTTTTATCAAGTGATAATACCCCAGTTACAAGGGATAAATCTTTGGTTTTTGCTAATTCTTTTTGAATTTTAACGGAGTCTGTGCTGCCAGCACGCTTAATGGCATCGGCTAAGAAATATACTGTGTCATAACCAAGTGCATTGAAAGCGTTAGGGGCATCACCATTGTTCTTATCTTTGAATGCTGTAACAAATTCTTGAACCTTCTTATCTGGATCCTCAGTAGAATAGTGGTTGATTAGGTAGGTGTTATTTAATGCATCAGCACCGGCTAAATCAACTAATTTAGGCGAATCCCAGCCATCAGCACCCATTAATGGAACGGTGATACCTAGCTCGCGGGCTTGCTTCACAATTAAGCCAACCTCTTCATAATAGCCTGGGATAAAAATAAATGATGGATTTTTCGCCTTGATGTTAGTTAATGTAGCACGGAAGTCAGTATCCTTTGCTACATATGATTCTTCTTTAACGATTTTACCGCCGGCTTTTTTAAATGTTTCCTTGAAAGCATTGGAAAGTCCTTTTGCATAGTCACTTGAGTTGTCGGAAAAGATGGCTGCATCTTTAACTTTTAAATTATTCAAAGCAAAATTGGCTGCAACTGTACCTTGAAATGGATCAATGAAAGATGTACGGAAAACGAATTCTCTTACTTTTCCTTTTTCATCTACAGTAACAGTTGGGCTTGTTCCCCCTGGCGCCATAAGAACTGTCTTGGTATCATTTGCAATCTGCGCTTGTGCAACGGTATTTCCGCTTGTTGCGGCCCCAATTACAGCATTTACTTTGTCTTGGCTTGTAAGTTTAATGATACCGTTTGTAGCTTCAGCCGCTTCTGATTTATTGTCTACTTTAATGACTTTGATTTGTTTCCCCTCAACGCCGCCAGCCTTGTTAATTTCAGCTACGGCCATTTCAACACCTTTGGTCATTGATTCACCATAGGATGCAACGTTACCGGAAAGCTCCATGTTTACTCCAAGCTTGAAGTCCTTGGAATTACCGCCGTCGCCACCGTTCGCTGAACAACCGGCAAGGATTCCGGCAGCTAAAGCTGATGCCATAAACACCTTACTAAATTTCATTTTCATCTCTAGTTCCCCTTCTGAAAGTTTTTGATTTTTCTGACACTATTATCCGAAATGGAGTATCGGTAAATGATAGTTAGAAATGATTTAACAATTAGTATATTAAAACAATTTTTTTCTTTCGTCTAGTATATTATTTCAATATTTCAGAAATTTATAATTTTTTGGAAATGATTGTGCTTTCATGTTGAAAATGATAGTAAAAACGAGAAAAATCATATATCATTACTAAAAATGACATGGATTAACAAAGGTGGAATTAGAGTTAATAGAATTTGAATAATAAAATAGTGTAGTTAAATTATTCTAATAGTATTGGAACGGGAAAATGGATTGGGAAAGTGGGTGCCTGACTCCCGATGCGTTAAAGCTTTAAAACACTGGGGGTCAGGCACCGATTTTAGAGAAAAAAGGAGAACCTCCTCAACATTTCAAAATGTATAGTGATCAGACACCACTCAGAAATGAAAGGAAAAACCTTTCTATATCTTGTATTAAAGTATAAGAAAGTCCATTTTTCATGAAGGAGATTGTTCATCTGAAATATTTTCATAGCGCTTACAATGAGACTATTTACAAAGTTAAAATGATTCAGTAAAATGAGGATAATGTTGTATACAAGTACACAAAAAAAGATTTAACTAATAGGGGAGCTGAGTAGCTATGCAGTATCCTGCCTCATGGTTACAAGGGGCTTCACTTGGAGAGAAAATTGCTTGTGAGTTACGTCTGCAAATTGTAAGTGGAACTATTAAACCTAACACTATATTATCCGAAAACCAGATTGCAGATGAATTTGGTACTAGTAGATCTCCGGTTAGAGAAGCTTTAAAAACACTTTTTACTGAAGGTTTAATCCGCTTGGAACGTATGGGAGCAGTAGTACTGGGGTTGACTCCAAAGGATATTGAGGAAATATACGACGTTCGTTTTTTTATTGAAACGTTTATTTTGGAACGACTTTCGAAAATTCAACATGAAAATTTAGTCACTGCACTAAATCAAATCATTGATAAGATGGAAATGGCAGCTAAGCACCACGATTTTATCGAGTTCGCTTATCAAGATCTACATTTCCATGAAATTATGATTTTAGAGGGTGATCACACAAGAATTCTTCATTTGTGGAATAATATTCGCCACATTGTACTTGCGGCGCTGTTAGTGGCAACAGAAAAAAGGTTCACAGCAGAAACACATGAAATTAAACCTTTAATAGATAAACACCGATTGATTGTAAACGCTTTAATTTCAAAAGATAGCAGCAATATGAAACAGGTAATCCAAGAGCATTTTGAAGATACTCGACATACGGTAAATAACACTGTCCTTAATCATAAAATACATGAAAGATAGGCAGAACCAAGATGGAGTCTTCATACCAATTGGATATAAAAAATGTATTCAAACACATCTTGTCGACAAGTACACAACATTCGATTATTGAAGTTGTCGACAAGTACACCAGGTTAATGATTAGTTATTTTACACTTTTCATAAATAAATCAATTTTTAGGAGGAAAAAGAAATGACTGTTATGAAAGCCGGATTGTATCTATCTGAAAAAAATGTGGTATTAGGGACTTTAGAAAAACCAACATTGAAACAGGGAGAGGCATTAATAAAGGTATCCTCCGCAGGTATTTGCGGCACTGATATGATGATTTATTTTGGAAAGCACCCTAGAGCCAAAGCTCCTCTGGCAATGGGCCATGAATTCAGTGGAGTGATTGAAGAAATCAATGGTGATTCCACATTTACTGTAGGAGATAGAGTTGTTGTGGAACCTACGATTAGCTGCGGTAAGTGTGATGCTTGTCTATCAGGAAATTCCCATGTTTGTAAAACGCTTGGATTAATCGGGATTGATTCACACGGCGGTTTTGCGGAATATGTAGCTGTTCCATTACATCGGCTGCATGAGGTGCCAAATACGTTATCCGATGAACATGCCGCACTTGCAGAACCCGTGGCTGTTGGGATACACACTGTACGGCGCTCGAATGTTAAAGTAGGAGATACAGTGTTGGTACTAGGAGCGGGTCCAATTGGTTTATTAATTGCTCTTACAGCAAAATTAGCAGGAGCAGATAAAATATTTATTTCTGACATTAGTCCGTATCGTTTAGGTAAGGCGGAAGAACTTGGCTTTATTGTTTTGGATAGCAAAAAAGTAGATGTAGTAGAAGAAGTGAAGGCTGCAACAAATGGAAATGGCGCAGATGTTGTTTTCGAGGTTGCAGGCAATAACATCACAGCGAATCAGATGATTCATGCTTGTCGAACACAGGGTCAAATCGTTGTTGTAAGTGTTTTTAAACAACCCCCAACCATTGATCTTGCAGCGATGCATTTCCGAGAACTGTCGCTAACGACGACACGATGCTATAGCCATTCAGATTTTGCAACCGCCATCAGTATGATGGCAAGTGGACAAATTGATGTCACGTCATTGATTTCACATCAATTGCCGCTTAATGAAATCGAAAAAGGATTTCAGCTTATGACAAACCCGGAAGAGTCTTTAAAAATCTTAATTCAGCCAAGCTTGTAAGGGGGAATACCAGATGTTTCGATTAGATGGGAAAGTAGCTGCTATTACAGGGGCTACAAGAGGAATTGGAAGACAAATGGCCATTGCACTCGCGGAAGCCGGAGCCAAGGTCGCCTTGCTTCAGCGGAATGTAAATGACCACTCCGTACAAAAGGAAATTGAAGCACGGGGACAAACGTGCATCATTGTTCCTTGCGACCTAGAGGATCAGTCACAAGTAAAGGCAGCGATACCGACGGTTGTGAATGAGCTTGGGCAGATTGATATTCTCGTCAATAATGCGGGCATTCAACGTCGTTCACCATCCGTTTCATTCTCAGAAAATGACTGGGACGATGTAATCAATGTGAATTTAAAATGTGTTTGGCTTTTATGTCAAGAAGCTGGCAAATTCATGGTTCCTCAAAGGAAAGGGAAAATCATTAACATGGCGTCTTTATTATCATTCCAAGGCGGCTTAACGGTACCAGCTTATGCTGCCGCGAAGGGCGGGGTAGCGCAATTGACGAAGGCGCTGTCAAATGAATGGGCAAAAGAAAATGTCAATGTAAATGCGATTGTTCCTGGATATATTGCAACAGATATGAATGAGGCACTGCTTCAGGATGAAACGCGAAATCGTCAGATTCTCGAGCGGATTCCAGCGGGCCGCTGGGGAACACCAGAAGATTTTATGGGAACAGTGATCTTCTTGGCATCCGATGCATCGAATTATATCCATGGCCACCTATTAGCTGTTGATGGCGGCTGGTTAGGCAGATAAGAGAAACGAAGCAAGTGCAATGGAACAATAAGAACTGAGAATTCAATAATTTTTTCGAGAGCATATCCTGCCTGGCCCCTTGTGCAACAAAATATTTACATTAGGGGGTCAGGTGCCTTTTGAAAAATCTATAAACCTTCTTTCTTCCCCGATTAACTTTTTCTGACCTGTCATAGAAACACTCCTATTTATTAATCAAATATAAACTCCATCGATTCCTTTTGGGTTATAGATTCAATGTCCTGAAAAAGGAAAGCTACAAACATCCCTTTGTTTTTATCTATATTTTTCCTGTTAAAAAATCTTGTTTTTAGTTTGAATCTATGTAAATATATATGTCAAGACAGTTGTTAACCTTTGGGGGTATACACTATGGGAAAGAGTGACGTTCTAATTATTGGCAGTGGAGTTGCGGCCTTGCAGCTGTCCATTTTACTTAGTCATGATAAGAATGTGAGAATCCTCACAAAGTCACATATTAAGAATGCAAATTCTTATTTGGCGCAAGGTGGGATTGCTGCTGCCATCGGGATTCAAGACGACCCTTTGAAGCATTTCGCTGATACGCTTGAGGCCGGAAGATTTCATAATAATGAGGATACCGTTCGTGAAATAGTGAACGAAGCTCCCAAACTGATTGGTGATCTTGCTAAACAAGGTAATATTTTTGACAAAGATCAACATGGAAATTTGCAGCTTGGATTGGAAGGGGCTCACAGTGAAAAAAGAATTGTTCATAGCGGCGGCGATGCAACAGGAAAAAATGTAATAGAATACTTGATTAGTAAACTTCCTGAAAATAGTAAAGTCGAAGAGAATGTCTTTGTTTACGAATTAATCATTGACCATAAGCAAAAACGGTGTATTGGCGCCAAAGCGAAAACTGAAGATGGCACCATCCATTATTTTTATGGAGATTATGTGATCCTTGCGACAGGCGGCTGCGGCCAATTATATCCCTATACCTCAAATGCCCCTACTGTAACTGGTGATGGGATTGCCATGGCCTATTTGGCAGGAGCTGAAATTGCCGATATGGAGTTTATTCAATTTCATCCAACAATTTTGTATATAAATGGGGAAACAAAGGGCTTAATTTCTGAAGCAGTTCGAGGGGAAGGGGCCACTTTAGTGACGGAAGATGGAACACCGATTATGGAAGGTGTCCATCCTTTAAAGGACCTCGCCCCAAGACACATCGTTTCTCAGACCATATTTGATTATATCGAAAAAGGCCATGAAGTATTTCTGGATATTAGAAGCATTAATGACTTTGAAAAAAGGTTTCCTTCCGTTACAGCGATTTGCCAGAATAATAGGGTGAGTTTGTCAGAAGGGAGAATTCCGGTTGTTCCTGGCAGTCATTTCTTAATGGGCGGTATAAAAACGGATGTAATAGGGCGTACGTCAATAAATGGGCTATTTGCGATTGGAGAGGCGGCATGCACAGGTCTTCATGGTGCGAATCGCCTGGCCAGTAATTCATTATTAGAGGGCCTTTACCAAGGTAAAAAGCTTTCCCAATGGATTAATTCACATTCGAAAAAAAATCCAATTCCTGATTTTCCAAGACCTGTTCCTTTCCTTCAAGAAAAACGTGTTTTTCTTCCTGATGTCCAGGTTTTAAAGGAGCGGATGATGAAAAGGGTCGGGATTGTCCGTTCCAAAGAGCTCTTGGAAGAACAACAAAGTTGGCTCGAGCAGCTGCATGTAAACGAGTTAACGGAATTTGACGCTTATTCGACTGAAGACCTTACCGCAATTTTTATGTACGTCAATGCAACGCTGATTACGAGGTCTGCCTTAACCCGGACAGAAAGCCGCGGCGGTCATTTTAGAAGTGATTTTCCAGATGAAAATGATGAAAACTGGTTGAAGAAAATAATCATTCAAAAACACAAAGGGGAAGTGGCAATCAATCGTGAATACGTTGAAACTGCGCTCGCTAATTGAGCAATTTTTTATCGAGGACATTGGAGAACAGGATGTCACAACCGATTTAATCTTTTCAAACCAGACCAAAGGGCAAATCGTCTTTATAGCAAAAGAAGATGGAGTTTTTTGCGGGGAAGAAATTATTAAGACGGGATTTCACTTGTTGAATTCGCAAATTGACATCGATTTATTTGTCAAAGATGGCTGCAGATTCGAAATAGGGCAGCGATTAGCTGTGGTGTCAGGGGAGGTTTCCGCTCTTTTAAAAGGAGAAAGGGTCATCCTTAATCTTGTTCAGCGCATGAGCGGAATTGCTGCCTTAACAAAAAAAGCAGTGGAGACGCTGAATAGCTCTTCTACAAGGATTTGCGATACAAGAAAAACAACACCAGGACTTCGAATGCTCGAAAAATACGCGGTTCGATGTGGCGGCGGCTATAATCACCGTTATGGACTTTATGATGGAGTCATGATAAAAGACAATCATATCTCTTTTGCTGGCTCTATTAAACGTGCAGTCGAGTTAGTCCGTGAGAAAACAGGACATATGGTTAAAATCGAAGTGGAGACCGAGACAAAAGAACAAGTAATCGAAGCGGTCGAAGCAGGCGCGGATGTTATTATGTTTGATAACCGGACTCCAGATGAAATAAAGGAACTTATAAAACTAGTGCCTGACACCATTATTACGGAAGCCTCAGGCGGAATTCAATTAGCCAATTTGGCCGATTATCGTGATTCGGGTGTTCATTATATTTCGCTTGGTTTTTTAACTCATTCATACAAAGCGCTTGATATTAGCGTCAAGGTCTTACTTGGGGAGGAACAATAAAATGACAGTTACTGAAATGCAAAGCCGCATAATCGAGGAAATTCAAGAATGGAAGAAAAAGCGCAATGCCATTCTGCTCGCTCACAATTATCAACTTCCAGAAATTCAGGATATTGCAGACGTGCTGGGTGATTCCCTTGCACTTGCTCGTGCTGCGGTAAACACTTCTGCAGATGTTATTGTATTCTGCGGTGTTCACTTTATGGCGGAAACGGCTGCAATGTTGAACCCAGAGAAAACTGTGCTCCTTCCAGACTTGGATGCAGGCTGCTCCTTGGCTGATTCTATCACAGCAGACCAGCTTCGTGAATGGAAAGCTGAGCATCCCGGAGCTGTTGTCGTTGCGTATGTCAATACAACTGCTGAAGTAAAGGCAGAAAGCGATTATTGCTGCACCTCTTCGAATGCGGTGGATATTGTTCGTTCCATTCCTGAAGATAAAGAGATCCTTTTCTTACCGGATATGTTCCTGGGTTCTTTTGTGAAGAAGGAAACAGGCCGTGAAAACATGCATATTTGGATGGGGGAATGTCACGTTCACGCAGGGATTGCCCCGCATCAGGTAGAAGATGTGCTTACAGAGCATCCCGAAGCCGAACTGCTTGTCCATCCAGAATGCGGCTGTTCTACTTCCAGCATGTATTTAATGTCTGAAGGCGTACTGCCAAAGGATAAAACTCATATTCTATCAACGGGTAATATGCTAAAACATTCTAAAGATTCACAGGCAGATGAATTCATCGTCGCAACAGAAGTAGGGATTATTCATCAAATGGAAAAACAAAATCCTACCAAACGATTCGTCGCAGCCAATCCAGAAGCCATTTGTCCATTTATGAAAATGATCACACTTGAAAAAGTTTTAGCTGCTTTAAAAGAAAGCAAACATGTGATTACAGTTCCTGACGATACAGCCGAACGTGCAAAGCTTTCAATTGAACGAATGGTATCCATTGGTTAATTTTATTGAATATAGGTGCCTGTCCCCCGATGCGGTAACGCTTTAACACTCTGGGTGTCAGGCACCACTAGTCAACTACCCTTTCCATACCTCTTCGAGAGTATCCCTGAATAGTAAATCTAGTTTGGGTGTAAAGTTGGGTATATCATTATTAAGTGTGTTAGCATATTCTCGAAGACGTTCGATTTCCTCATTTAGAAATTTATTGATTACTTGGATTTTAGGTTCCTTATCCAGTTCTTCTCCATCCAATTTTCTTTTTAATAGTGTGTTTATTTCATTCTTTAGTGAACCTTCTGGAACTAAATGATTCACTAATGTTGAAAATTCTAATGGAGGAAACTCATTATATTTTTCAATCCATTCTGCAGCTAAAACGGGCCTAAGTACATAAAAATATTTTTTTATTTTCACTTCTTCCGCTTGTAAATATTCTCTGAAATTATTGGTTGCCATATTAAGATAGTGATGTAAACAAGAGTTGGGAGCGAAAATGCTTTTGCTTAGCTCTTGCATCTGCTCAATGGTTGAATAAGCTTGATAGTATACGATTCCTGAATGCAGCCATTCCATTAATGGGGGATTGGACTTTCTAAATAATCGTAAGGCTTTCGTCAATTCCCAACCTGTAATATCAAGTAAGTCATTTATCGGTAATTCAATTACATCACGTTTGGATCCAATACCGATTGGGTCGATGGCTAGATACTCTTCCTTTTTATGTACATAAATAAATCGGACATCATAGTCACTATCTTTTGATGGGAACTGCCAAGCTCTGCTCCCTGATTCACATGCAAAAAGAATTTTAACGTGAAAGTCTTCTTCGATTTTTTTCAATGATGTTAAAATGATATCTCTCAATTAATACCCCACCTTTTACCTTAAGTAGATTACTTCACAGCCTCTTTTTCCCCATATGTACCACTCCTTCAAACTGGATTAAGCTTATACCATCACAGTTTTATTATATTAATATTAGAAGTTGTCCTCAATAAAATTTCAATGATTAGAAAAAATGCATTCGCGTGACCATGTTGTAATGAACTAGTCAATCTGCTTAGTACTGTGGGATGCAGGATTAGTTTGAACACCGTTCGCTTTACTGCCCATTAAATTACTGCCCCCCGATGCGGTAACACTTTAACACACCGGAGGCAGGCACCATTAATTTGAAAAAGATTTAATTATTGAAGACTTTGTGACTATTATAGGGTGGGGGGGTTTAGTATGATATAATGATTTATATCATGAGACAAGGAGGGAATACCGTTAAATGAAATTTAAAACCATTGCTTTTACTTTATTGGCTGCCGTTATTTTAGCCGCTTGTAGTGGAAAAAGTACTGATGAAAGAAGTTCTTTAAAAGAAAATACACCAAGTGACATTAAGGGAATGGTTAACGAATATAGTACGGGAAAAATAAAAGCCCAAAATGCCTCTATTACATCGCAGCAACTTATAGTGACTGACAAAAATGGAAAAGAGTCAGCCTATGACTTGCCTAAAGAAGAATTTTTTGTGTCTATTGCTCCTTACGTCGAACAAACTCATCCTTGAACGAATCATAGCTTGACAGGTTGTCAGGGTGAACTAGCGAATAAAGAGTTTCAAGTCTACATAGAAGATACGGAAGGCAATGTGGTGCTGGACGAAATCGTTAATACCCAATCTAATGGATTTATCGATTTTTGGCTGCCACGTGATAAAACGTATAAGATAAAGTTTGAATATGACGGAAAAAAGGCAGAATCAAAAATTGCCACATTTGAAGGTGATCCTACTTGCATAACAACCATGCAGTTGAAGTAGTGGATTACTTAATTAATATGAGCAGTAAATATGAACTAAAAAAAGGGTCAGTCCATGTGCGGGAACTGACCCTTTTATAAACAGTTTTTTGAAATTTGCTTTCATCTGCTGGATTAAACCTACTGTTCACAGTGGTGCCTTACTTCGATATATAATTATTGAAAATTCTTCATCCAAGTCGTGAAGTTGTCAATCACAGTGTCTAAAAACTTCACTGTTCCTTCGTCTGTTAGGTTGCCTTCACTATCGAATTTCGTATGTGCAGCACCTACATATACTTCATTGCCAATGAGTACTGGAGAAGCAACGCCGCCAGCGAATAAAATATCACGTAAATGCATTTGCGCTTTCACTGTTCCTAAATTTCCCATTGAAGCACCCATCACAATCGATGGTTTCCCAATCATCACTTTATCTACTCGAGATAACCAATCAATTGCGTTTACTAAAACGCCCGGTACTGTTCCGTTATATTCAGGTGTTACCCATAAAACAGCGTCGGCTGCTTTTACTTGAGCCTTGAAATCAACAACCTCTTGTGGCGGTTCATTTTCAATATCTTGATTGTACATAGGAATCTCATTTAAAGATAAAACTTCAAGATCGAATTTGTTAATATAACGAGATTTAATATACTCAGCTAATTTTTTGTTTAATGATTCCTTGCGAATACTACCTATAATTGCTACCACTTTCATATATATTGCCTCCCATGTTGTTGGTTAATTAATTGGAGTCATTCCCCAATCCTTTAAAGTAACACAGTATTTATAGTATCTCAAACCAATGAAATTATAAATTAATTTGCTCTTCCCATGCGTACCATGAAAAAATTGAAGTAAGAGAGCAAAAAGTTATTGAGGTTAGGAGACGACTCCAATGAAAATTGTTATGCAGGAAGGGTTTACCAATTGTGACCAGGATGTGGAATCAGCATGGTTTGATAAATAAGCGGAGAATTTTCTCTTATTTAGGAAAAAGCACTGAAAATAGATTAAATAGACGGAAGGATTCCGACTATATACTTGAAAAACGTAAAAATGGGTAATTTTGCTTTGCTTAATCGGAAAACCTCCGCTTATTTACCCCAAACCGAGCACTATTCTGTGGACTAACCGGAAAACCTTCGCTTATTTTAAATATCACTGTTTACTAAATTAAGAATAATACTTTATCTTAACATATATATCCAATTATTATGTGTTGTGTAGCATTTTTTGAAAGACGAATTGGATACCAAATTGAATGCAAATACGTTTTTCGCTGGTTTATTGTTATTAAAAACTAATTGACAAGCAGTTGGATGTCGCTCCAGCCGCTTACATCGCATTGGCCATATTCATTATCACCCACTGCAACTACCGTGCCGTCCGATTTAAGCCCGACAGTATGGGCGCACCCCGCTGCAATCGCCACGATATCGACCCAATCACTTACATTACACTGGCTATACTTATTATCACCCACCGCCGCCACGGTACCGTCCGATTTAAGCCCGATAGTATGATAACTACCCGCCACAATCGCTACGATACCGCTCCAGCCGCTTACATCGCATTGGTCATGTTTATTCAAACCCACAGCTGTCACAGTACCGTCCGATTTAAGGCCAATTGTATGGAGATAACCCGCTCCGACGGCCACAATATCGAACCAGTCGCTTACATTGCATTGGCGATACCGATTATTCCCCACAGCCGTCACCGTGCCGTCTGATTTAAGGCCGATGGTATGCCAGTCACCCGCCGTGACCGCCACAATATCATGCCAGCCGCTTACATTGCATTGACCTTCATTATTTCGCCCCACAGCTACCACCGTGTCATCAGATTTAAGCCCAATGGTATGACGCCAACCCGCTGAAACGGCCACAATATCGCGCCAGTCGTTTACATCGCATTGGTTATGCTTATTCCAACCCACAGCCGCCACAGTCCTGTCCGATTTAAGTCCGATTGTATGAGCATTACCCGTGTTTGTTGCCCTATGAACATTACCAGCTGCAACCGCCACCATATCACGCCAGCCGTTTACATCACACTGGCCATATTTATTATCACCCACCGCCGTCACCGTGCCGTTCGATTTAAGCCCAACGGTATGCCGACGACCCGCCGCAATGGTATCTTTAGGCCACCGTTTCATCTCTAACACCCCATCTTTCGGTGAATAGAAATCCATGTTTTACCTCCTTGAATATATGCACCCTTCCATTTTTTGATAAGTATATGTAACTTAATGATTGCTCGTTAAATGGAAGAACTGTATGGTTGTGATAACGGAAGTATATCAAATTGTCCGTATAATTTATTCCATTATTGGACTGGGTTGTTGTAGACCGCTTTTATCCGATTAGTTTGTTAAAGTAAAATATTAATATGATATATGGGAATTGAATGAATTTCAACAATAGAAATGAGAGTGGAAGAAATGGCTATTTTGAAAAATGATTGGGCACCATTGCTTGAAAAAGAATTTGAGAAACCCTATTACCAGCGATTGAGGAATATACTGCTCGAAGAATACCAAACAAAAGTGGTTTATCCGGAGCAAAATGATATCTATAATGCACTGCATTTTACTTCATATAACGAAACGAAAGTAGTCATTATTGGTCAAGACCCTTATCATGGCCCAGGACAGGCCCATGGTTTAAGTTTTTCAGTTAAGCCAGGTGTACGGATTCCTCCATCATTGAAAAATATTTATCAGGAGCTGCAAACAGATTTGGGTTGCTCGATCCCTAATAATGGATACCTAGTAAAATGGGCGAAGCAGGGAGTATTGATGTTGAATGCGGTTTTAACCGTACGGGCAGGAAGTCCAAATTCACATAAAGGCCTTGGTTGGGAAGAGTTTACTGATAAAGTAATTGGAGAATTGAATCAAAGAGAGAAACCAGTTGTGTTTATCCTCTGGGGAAATTTTGCCCAACAAAAACAACAACTCATCTCTTCCTCAAGGCATTTCATCATAAAGTCGCCGCATCCAAGCCCATTTTCCGCCAATAAGGGCTTTTTTGGGAGTAAACCATTTTCTCGAACCAATGCGATTTTACGCGATTTAGGGATGGAGGAAATTGATTGGCAGATACCAGATTTATAGAATGGGCTTCTTTTAGTACTTATACATTCGTCAATCATGCTGGCATCGTATGAATAAAAGAATTGCAGATCTATCGGAAGAGGAGTACAGAAGAATCCTTGTTATTAATCAGGTATCCGTATTTCTTGGTATGAAAGCAGTTATTCCGAAAGGTTATCACTAGTATTATGGATCTCCTGTCACAGGAAATTCCATCCCCGTCTAAAACATGAGGGTCATAATATGGCCCGCCATTTGCCTCGAAAAATAACTGTGTATCTTCCTGTGTTTCGAAATCACTTCAATCGTGTTCAATATGTGTTGCGGAACAAAGTTTACCTGCCGTAGCTGTTGTTTCCTGATCCACTGAATCTTCGGTCCTTAGTAAAGGACAAAACTAATGAGATAAGGTAATAGGTGAAACTCCTTTTACTGGCCATAAGTGGTCTGTTAAAGGTGTTTCTTTTTTTACAAAGGAACATTAATATACATTTGCTCACCCGATTTTTCGGGTAAAACACCCAGAAAACTCCAGCAAGATAAAACGACCTTTCCAAGTCTATCTAATTGATATACATCATTCCAATTTGGATATGTTTCTATTAAATTGTTAAGCTCCTCTTTCAACTTGTTCCATATCTGAAATAAATAAGTATTAACAAACAATTCATCTATTTGGGCCTCAACTTTATTTTTCCCATCTGAAATCGAAGAAAGGCCGTGAATTACTCCGACTAAATTTGCAGATATTTTTAATAACAATAAACATTCCTCTTGTACAATTGAAAACAATTTATCAATGTCTGCATGAAACCTATATTGTGAGATTTCATTTTTAACATTCTCTTCTACTCTTTCAATTAATTGTGTTATATGGTCCATAAAGCTGCTTATATGAGAAGCAGTTACTGTTGGTGATGATAGCCTCTCCGCAATATATTCGCTCCACACGGCATCAGCGTGAACCCTTAAAATATGATCTAAAACATGATCACCGATTCCTTGTCTAGCCTTCTCAGAGTATATTTTACATTTTTTATTATATTCATCGTGTACATGTACCAGCTCATGATTAATGAAATGAAATGAACGTTGTGCAATTTCTTCTTCTAAAAATAAACCTTGAGCAATAAAATCAGATAAAAAAACTACTTGCTTATAGCTGTCTGATTTATCAATATAATCTAACACTTTCGCTATAGCGGCTTCATTTGAGGTTTTAGTAGCCCCAATTTCTCGCTTTTTGTGCTTTGTTTGAAACTCAATAATATCCTCAAAAAAGTTTTCACAAATAGTTATACCTTCTAATGAAGTTAAATCAAGGCCCAATTTATATAGATTTGAATCGAAAAAAGAAATGATGGATTCTTGTTGTTGAGCAGGGATATTATTAGTTTTAAAAATGATGTCCAATTTGATTCTCCTTTTCCTTAGTAATGGTAGGAATGAATCTAGATGTATAATGCTTCTTTTATTATATAATAGATATTCAAAATTAATATAAATTCAATTTAATATTGTGAAATGATTCGCTTAATTTTCTGGGTGCTTTAGTTAGAGAAGGCCATCGCAAACGATGGTCTATTTTTTATGGCTCAAACATCAGCATAAGCATAGAAGTGTTCTTTGAAACGAACGGAACGTACATTTGTGGTAGAATGAAAATAAGGGTTTTAGTCATGTTAATAAAAAATGGTGGAGTCTGATGTAGCATGACAGAACAAGGCTGCTTATGGCCATTATCCCTAGGGCGTTTAAGGAGTACCCCGATTCATCGCCGATTCCCCCCAATTTATCTTTTAGGTTGGAAGAAAGATAAATGCCCCATCTTTCCGTGTTTGGCCGTAAACAAATGAGGACCCTAATTAGAGGGTCCTTTCATGTCCGCGGATTTTTTATTATAACTAATTTCTTTTCAAATTCTACTAAGTTTTATTTCAATTCCCAATCCCAGAAGTGTCCCTAACTTGCCAAGGTTCCGCTGAATATATCCGCCAGAACATTCACCTGGGTGGCAGCACAAATGGGCTATCCTAACTTACCTCATTCTAAATGGGAAGAATTTTATAAGGAACAAGAAGAGAAAGTTTTCGATTGCCACGATTGGGACACTTTTTTACTAAAAGGTTTTGAGATCAAATCAAACAGTGGAAGTTCTAACTCTAATACTACTAATCTAGAAGAAATCCTTAAAGCTAAGGATTACTTAAAAGGAAATCAAACGAAGTATAACATACTAACTATAAAAGATTTTTTTGAAACGCAACATCAAGGACCCTTCCGATACCATGTACTAATACTGGAAAATGACAAGCTTATTAAAAGCAATTGTTAACACCTGCTAAAAGAAAAGGAATTCAGCTTCTATTGGAACATTTTACACAAATAACGTCTAAAGTTGTTACCATGACCCACTATAAACCAGATAGACAAGGTTCAGAGCTATGGGAAAAAGAAACTATAACAAGTTTGGAAGCATTAATTAAGGAAGAACGTTTTCAAATACTAAGTCAAACGGTTAAAAATGATATTGATGCTGAAAAATCACAACAAGATTTTTATTATAAGGATGGAAAGGTTATAGAATACTACGGTACAAGATATTAACGTATTCCTATTAATAGAGCTAGAGCAATTGAGATCCATGGAACTATTTGCAAGGCTTGTAGGTTCAACTTTCAAAAAGTTTATGGGGAACGTGGGAGAGGATTTATAGAATTCCATCATATTAACCCGTTATTCTCAATAGATAAAGAAACAGAAATTAACCCAGAGACTGATTTGGTACCTGTTTGTTCGAACTGTCATAGAATGATTCACCGTAAGAAGAATACTGTTCTAACTTTGGAAGAGCTTAAATTGTTATTAAATGAAAAAGCTGACATTATCTACTCATTGAATAGGATGGATAAAAATATATATGGATTTTAATGGGAAAAGAGCTTAGAATTGTTTTATCGATTAGTTTTGGGGGCATACTGTGGCTGATAGAATAGGCAAGATAATCAAATTCTTTGAATATATAAATCCAAATGTACATATAAGTGTGTATAGAAGCTCTCAAGATCCTGGAGTGAGGTCACTTTTATCTTTTTTTGGAGCAGAGGGCGCCGCATCACTGAACCTTGATACAGGAGCAGTAGATATTTCAATTAATGACGATGTTTTTAGAAAAGCCATGATTTATGAAGAGTTAGGACATGCATTGCAATATAATAGGGATGGGCATGTTGATGTTGGGTCTATCGATTATTTTATGCGAGAGATTGAGGTAGCGGAGTGTTTAATTGAGAGGGCTTCCAAAGATAGAATAAAATTATCTGCAGACGAAGTTAAGCAGACTGAAATAAATTTAGAGATTTATCAAGAAAAACTTAGAAATCTGGAGGGATAGTGATGGTTAACCGAATAGCGGGTTATGTTGACAATTCAATGAAACTATCCCCTGGAGAATATATAGTAACAGGTTCTTGGATTAAGTCTAAATTACTAAGTGGGCATGAGCAAACTATTAACCAGTATAGAAATGAAATGCTAATTAGTTCTTGGAAAATCACATCAGTTATAAATTTTACAACTAATAATGGGTCCAAGATTGGATTGAAGCTTTCCTCAGAGAGTAAGGAAGCATCTTTTGAAATCGGAGATATAGTTGTTGATACAGAATTAAATATAGAATTCTTTAACGTGAGGATGTCTGATGAATATAATGGCAGAAGCTTAGTGGGACAAATAGAAAACACTAATGCGGATGCAGTGATATACACTAGCCTAAGCGGCCTTATATTGGCTGCTGTTTCAGAATCCGATGTAGGTTCATTGCAAAGTAATATTATAATTAGAAGTCAAAATGGTTTATTTAAAGTCGAAGTGTTTGGGGAGAATATAACCGTAAACGGAGAAAATCCTCTTGAAATAAGGGTAGATACAAATCCTAATATACTATTAAATGAACTGTTAAATACAATGAATCCATTAAGGGCTTTCATTGTTGGTGTTAGCAAGGAATACAATAGTATCGATAAAGGGAAGAAGCAACCATTATCGGAGCCAGCAGTATACTTAAAAGCTGGAAGTATACGTATAATGCTATCTCCAAATAATGAAGGACAGCTAAGTTTATTCGATACTCCACCAAGTCTACCCTATTTATTATTATATAAAGTGTTGGCAACAGCAGAAACTGGAGACGTCCATTCAGTTGTTCAAATGATGAGTAGTAATTTAATTAATGCACGTAAGCATATGTATAATTTGCTATCTATGGTAAGGCCCTACTATAAAAAAGGCACCATCGAAGTTTCTCTTGCTGGTTATAAAAAGCTTAAACTAAATGAAAGGACTTTCCATACAATCAAAGATGCAATAAAACAAATATCTACAAGAGAAGTTGAGATAGTAGGAAAAATATATGCAATTGATACGATAAGAAGATGGTTTAAGATTATTGATATTGAAACTGATATAGACTGGAAGATAATATATTCGAAGCAATTTGAAGATCAATTTGATTTGAGTAGTATTGAAAATACAACCATAAGTGTAAATACGTCAACGTACACTACCCTTGATGCTAAAAAGGGTATTGCAGAATATATTAATCATAGAATCAAGGGAGCTGAATAGCCCCCTTTTTTAATTTATGTTTACCCTATCCAACTTTACGGTGAGCCTTATCATAAACAGAGGTAGTTTTTCCTATTAATTCCCAATAGTACAACAATAGTTTTTAATTAAATAAGTGCCTGTCACCGCCCGTGTTTTGTCAAAACTTTGACATTATTCGGGGAGTGGCAGGTGCTTTTTTGTTGAAATTCTAAACTGTAAATTATAGTATTACAGTATCTTTTCAAAAGGATAAAAATAACCGTTATAGAAAGCTTGAACACCATGAAAGTGCGTTTGAGCTTTTTTTATAGGTAAACTGTTGCTGGTGTTTTTTTATAACAAAAGATAAGAATAGGTTCAAGAAAAACTCATGACATTACGAGTGATGCGAATGAAAACAAGCAGGATAAAATGCTTTATTCAGCGCAAAATAGACTAGGTTCTATAGGAATATTAATGAGGAGTGCATATACAATGAATTCAAAGTATCAACCACTATTCGAGGAATTTACCTTTAAAAATAATACTAGATTAAAAAATAGAATTGTAATGGCACCAATGACCAATTTTTCATCCCACCCTGATGGGACGGTTTCAGATCGTGAGGTCGATTATTATATTCGCAGGTCCAAAGGTGTTGGAATGGTTGTGACAGCTTGTACGTATGTGACCCCTAATGGAAAAGGGTTCCACGGGGAATTTGGAGGCGATCATGATGGGATGATCCCTAGCCTAGCGAGATTGGCGAGCAGTATTAAAGAGCAAGGGGCAAAAGCGGTTCTCCAAATTTTTCACGGAGGAAGAGAATGCCCGCCTGAACTAGTGCCAAATGGAGAAACAGTCAGTGCAAGTGCTGTGGCCTCCGAAGGAAGCGAGAATACTCCTCGAGCACTTACGGAAAGTGAAGTAAATGACATTATTAAGGCATTTGGGGAGACAACCCTCCGTGCTATTAAAGCAGGTTTTGATGGAGTTGAAATCCATGGCGCAAACGGATACCTAATCCAACAATTCTTTTCTCCACATTCTAACCGCCGTGAAGACCGCTTTGGAGGAAGCTTGGAAAAACGTTTAACATTCCCGCTTGCCATTGTTGACGAGGTTCAAAAAGTGGTCAGAACTTCGGCGAAGGAGCCGTTTATTGTTGGTTACCGCTTCTCACCAGAGGAACAGTCAACACCAGGCATTACGATGGCAGATACGCTTGAGCTAGTAGATGCGCTGTCAGATAAAGGATTAGATTACCTTCACGTCTCTCTCATTGATTTCTGGTCAGAGCCTAGACGCGGGGTCGAAAATACAAAGCTGCGAATCGAGTACCTTTTAGAAAAAATCAACGGGCGGGTCCCGCTTATTGGGGTAGGTTCTATCCATACAGCAGATGAAGCCATAAAAGCTTTAAATACAGGGGTTCCGATGGTCGCACTTGGTCGAGAGCTGATTATGGAACCAGATTGGGTACAAAAAGTACAAGATGGAAAAGAGTCTGAGATTGTCACCACACTATCGAAAAAGGATCAAGATCAATTGGCCATCCCAGATCCACTTTGGAAAGCGATTATTCATACTCCTGGATGGTTCCCAGTGGTGGATTAATTGCAATGGGCGATTTAACACTAGAGGGCAAGCGTCAAATAACATATTTACCTTCAAGGAATTATTGGAACCATAAATGTGGATAAGAAAAGGTTGGGTAAATCCCAACCTTTTCTTAAGATTACTTAAACATATTGGCCGTTAGGTCCGTTCACGTCCAACCTTTTTATAATTAGTGAAAGAGGAGGCAAAGATTCCTGTTGGCTTTTCCCAATGATAAGGAAGATTTGGTGTCTTTTGATTAAAAATTTGAATCAATTCATCAAAATCTTTCATTTGCCAAAGATCAAATGCAACACCTTCTGTTGTTGTCACTTTAAAATAACTGTTCGTGGTTTCGTTATCTATACCGGAATATCTTTCATAATAGTGCGTGCTTGCCACGTCTTCCCATTTATATTCTTTAACAGAAGTGCTTTTTTGTTTGTTTGTCACTTTGACAGTAAAACCATTTTGGCTGCAGACAACTGTCGTGTCATATCTTACATTGCGCTTGAAAAAGAGTAAAAGGACTCCGACCATAACAGCCAGTATCCCCAATAGACCATTAACGAAAAAAAGTACGATTCCGATAAGAATAAAGATACCGCCAGTCATAAATGAGCTAGAAGAGGATGTACTGTTTGAAAACTCTTTCCCCATCGAAAAATATCCCCTCTTTCATAATTTATTTAAGGTAGGAAATGGGGAAAATTCTTTCCCCACATTCCAATGTATTACTTTCGGACTATTTTAGAACATAACCCCCTTTTTTTATTGGGAGGAAAATCAGCTTGTTTATACGCAATAAACGTTGAATTCCATCATAGAAATAGACGTAGGCTATTTGGCTCATTCTGCTTTGGAAGGGGTGATTGGGTGGTATTGGCGGGTAAACAGGGTGACAAATTTCAAACGATCCAGCAGGTATTGGACGTCATGACAGAGAAACTTCTGGTTCTCCAGAGGAATGAAGATCACCGGGTGGTATTTCATCATGTCTATCTTTTAATGACAAAAGAAATGCAAAAACGTCTTTCATCTGGATTTTTCTTGGATTCAGATTGGATGGAACGTGTTCTAGTTGGATTTGCAAATTTTTATTTTCATGCTATCGATGCCTACGAGGCGGGATTACCCTGCCCTCCAGCTTGGGATCTTGCCTTTCGTGTGGCATCTGAAAAGAAAGGTTTAGTCTTGCTGGACGCATTACTGGGCATTAATGCTCATATCAACAGTGATTTGCCCGTGGTAATGTATGAGATTCTTAAAGAGGATCAGGCGTGGCCGGATGCCCGGATAATGCTGCGGCGCCATCAAGACCATAATCGAATAAACGACGTACTGAAGGATTTAATTGATATTGTTCAAGACGAGTTAGCCCTTCATTACGACCGTTTTATTCATCTGATTGACTTATTGATGGGGCGGCGAGATGAATCTTTTGCTTCATTCGTTCTGAATCACTGCAGGACAAATGTTTGGTACAATACGGAGCTGTTACTTGATGCATCTAATGAGGATCAAAGGAATTTTCTAAGGCAGCAAATTGAAAACGATGCCCACACGATTGGTTTAAAGATTGCCGACTCCCGTCCCTTAAAAATTACAAAATACCTTTCATTTTTTACAAGAAAGAAGCGGTGGCTCTAACCCAGGCCTATTCTAGTTCAAACGTTTATTAATAAATGATTTGAGATTCATGGGGGAGGATTACATGATAATGGGTGAAACACAAGTTTCTAAAAAAAGGTTGCAATCCAATTTTCTTTTACTATTGAATCGACATCATCAATCTCTCTTTTTATATGGACTTATTCAGATTGCCGCAGCTGTGATCATTTCTTCTTTGTCATGGACAACAAAAGAACAGCTGATCCTTCCGGAAACGAAAGAAGTTTTTAGCCATCCTACTCTGATTGTTTTATTTATTGCAGTGCTTTTAATCAATGCAATGGTCTTTGCCTTAATCGGTGCTACATACGGCGCCCTCTGGTTTCGGTTAGGCATTACTAGTATTGTTGCGATTCTCCTCCTAGTATTTGGCTGGAGAATCGGGGCATTTTCCTTCATAGTACTTCCAGTCGTATTCATTGTGGGGTATGTCATTTGGAGGGGTTCACGGCCTATAGCTGATCGTCCTACGGTAAAAGATCTTGTTATTCTTTATTCGATTATGATCATAGGGTGGTTTCTGGTTGTTGTCTTTGGAATTCGTGTCAAAGATATGTCCATTTTCGTTACCTTGTACTTTGGCATTTCTCAGTTACTTGTGTTCGCTTCTATCCTTCCTATTCCCCAAATATTAATGTCTGGTGTGGATTTGGCAGATTTAACGCATACGGTTGTAGAAAGGATTACTTCCCTATGTGCCCGAATGGGGAACCATGGGGTTATTGTTGCTCTTCTTGCTACTTCAATGGTGAAAGTAGGTTTCATTGTTTGGAATGGCGGATTGAGTTCGTTCAGCAGTTGGATTATGCCCGGCATATTTTTACTATGCTTCGTTTGTATAGTCTTATTTTGTCCAAAACAATTACTCGATTTCAAACCTCAATTTAAACATTGGTTGTTTTTGACTGGATTTATTTTTCCGATTCCAATTGGTTTCTTCCTTATCTTTGTTATGCTTGGCGGGTATGTATCCACCGATTCAGTTGGTCCACTTCTAATTGCTGGAATCGGACCAATCGGTCTGATTTTATCTGGAGTGCTTGCCTTCTTTCCTAAAAAGCGCCCTTTTTCCATTTTTATTATGCTAATGGCTATATGGGCACTGCTTACTTTCAGTTTTGATCCACTTTGTAAACTTATTTTCGGTACAGGAATGAAAGGTTTGAATCTTTGGGATCTAGATGGAATTGCTGCGACTTTCTTCATTCTATGGAGCATTTGGCTGCTTTACCAGCGGAAATCATCCACTCTGCTTGCAACTGCATTGAAATTTTCCCTGTTCTTAAGCGGCTGTTTTTTGCTTGACCAAATGTTGAACCAGCAATTTGCCATTGCCGAACTCTATTCGGTCTTCCAAATATTGACCTATCTTGCCATTTATCAGTTTATTGCTAGTCCCAAGCACCTAAGGTGGTCCCAGGTACTCTTGTGGCTCGTATCCATTGTCCTGTTGGTTCATTGTATATGGATCAAGATTTTTCCGGATGGGCTAATCAATATAATTATGATTATGATCTTAATTGTCTCCATGCTCTGGGATGTCCTCATAGCTGATGAAAAAATAACTGGAAAAAAGGTCAATGGATCTTATCGTCTAGGTCTTCTATTCCTTTATCTAGGAGTAGCCACCTGGACAATTGCTCAGATTGTATTTGCCAAAACAGGTAAAGGGACTGCTGTGTTGGAATGGGAGCCTCTTTTACTTTTGGGTCTGTTTGTTGTTGGAATGCCGTGGGTTTTTTATAGCTTTTTAATTGAAATCAAGACGAAACTGGGGGCAGACCCCCAATAAATTTAAAGATAAAGTGTGGGACGAGGGGACAGGAATGAACCTTGTCCCAATTTCTATTTAATGATTTAGGCGATCAGATTGAAGTGCTTGAGCCACAACATATTAGGCAAAATCATTAAAGAAAAAAAATTAGCGATAAATATTAAAATATACGAAATAATGGTGTCGGATTATATGTGGTAATATATGTATAAGAAATAAATTTGATAAATGAGGGATCATCATGTCAGTAGTGAATCTATTAGCTTCTCAACTAAATCGAAATGATGAAGCACCAAATATTGAGCTTGCACATGAATTAGCTAATGAAGAAAATCATATAGGCATAGAAGAAATAATTGAAAACCTATCTAGCAAAGATAAAAACATTCAACAGGATTGTATTAAAGTAGCGTACGAAATAGGGCAAGTTAAACCAGAACTCATAGGCAAGTATGCACTGACTTTTATTGAGTTGTTAAAAAGCCGAAATAATCGTTTAGTCTGGGGCGGAATGACGGCATTAGCAACGATTGCCGAGGTAGCGTCAGAAATCATTATGGCTCACCTTGACACATTAAAAAGTACTATGAAAATTGGTTCAGTTATTACAATTGATAAAGGCATCCTAACTCTTGCGAAGCTAGCAGCTGTCAGTAAGGAAAACAATGATACGATTTTTCCGTTCTTACTCCATCATCTTGAGAATTGCAGAACGAAGGAAATTCCCCAGCACTCTGAAAGCACGCTTTTTGCAGTAACAGATGTAAATAAAGAAAAATTTTTAAATGTGTTACGGAAAAGAGAAAAATATCTAACAGCTTCTCAACTAAAAAGAATAAAAAAAATCTATAAAATACTAGAAGCTATTGAAGCATAATTCGAGGTGATAGAATATCGAAAATGCCAAAGCTGTGCCATGCCATTAAAAAAAATTGAAGATCGTGGAACGGACAGGAATTTAGATAAAAGTTCAATGTATTGTAAGTATTGTTATCAAGAAGGAGAATTTACGCAAAGAGATATTTCTGTAGATGATATGAAACAATTTGTAAAAGATAAATGCATCGAAATGGGGTTTCCGAAGTTTTTAGCAAGGATGTTTGTTAAAAACCTCCATAAATTGGAGAGGTGGAAATAGAAATAAATCCAAGTTTAAAGAGTATTATATTTAGATTACCTCATTTTGGTATATTACAGTGAAATGGACCATAAGTAAATGAGGTTTATTGTTGGAAAAATCAAAAGCCAAAAATAACAAGTTATGAATAAAAATTTGCTAGTTTTTGGCTTTTATTAACTTATACTTAATATTATTATAAATTAGTTAGTCAGATTCTGATTATTTTAATGCATTTTTAGATTTCGTCATCTTCTATTCGAGCTTTTCTCATCGATGAAAGACTGAACCATAATCCACATAAAGCTAGACCAGCTATCGAAATCCATAAAGCCGTTAGGAACCCTAGTCCATCGGCGATTGCACCACCTAGTGGGGCGCCGATAACGATTACACTACGGTTGATGGATCGCATCGTTGCATTCATACGACCATGCAGATGAGATGGCGTGATATACTGCTGATACCCCACTTCGAGAGGACCCTCGATTCCCATGGCAAAGCCGTACAATAGCTGCCCTACAACCGCATAAATGAGAGCTATGTTAAGTGGGTCGAAGTTGTTAGCTGCTGGAGCCAGAGCCATCACAATCACTGCTGGAGCATAGAGAATTCGAGAAAAAGCCATTGCACGCCCGACACCAAAGCGCTCACCGGCTCTAGTAGATAGAGAGGTTCCAGCGACCGCACCGACACCTGCAGCGGCGAGGGCAAACCCAAGGTGCGAGGCATCGAAGCCAAGCTTAATCAAAAAAAAGGATACTAGGACTGTCATCGTCATGCTATGGAAGAGAAACCAGACGTGCGTGTTTAAAGCGAGTGTACGAAGGTATGGGTGTTGGTAGACCCATTTCAACCCTTCCTTGATTTGCTGACCAAGTGGACCAGCCTTCACTTTATCTGAGGGCTGGTGTTTAACAGAGGCCATCAAAACACCTGAAAACAGATAAGATACGGCATCTACAAGAAGGGCAAAAGGTGCACCAATCCATGAGACAAGTCCACCTCCAATGGCTGGACCGCCCGTTTCCGCAACAGCTGCGCTTTGTTCTAGCCGTGCATATGCACGTGTTAATAAAGGACGAGGGACTAATTGTGGCACAAAGGACCGGTGGGCAACATCATTAAAAAGAGACATGGCGCCAAAGAGCACTAGTAGAATCATTAGCCAGCCAATACTGAGTACTCCTTTGACAGCAAATAAGCAAATAAAAGCAAATATAATGCCACGCCCCATATCTGTTACCACCAGTACAATCTTTCGGTGAAAACGATCAACCAAAACCCCCGCTATTAATCCCAACAGTACATATGGAAGCCATCTAGATGCTGAAACCCAGCCAACATCAACAGCACTGCCTCCCAAATTACTAACCACCAATACCTGAAGAGCCAGAGTAGTAATATATGTGCCAAAGTTTGAAGTTGTCGATGCAATCCAAAAACGAACAAAGCTTCTGTGCTCCCTTAATTTCATCGGGGGTTCACCTCTTTTGTCAATTTATCCACCTTATAAATATGGTAATCTATAATCGACTTTCAAAAAAGTGTTAATTTACATTTAATTTTTCTTCAATTAATAGCAAAAGTTCTTCTTCCTTCTCCAAATCAAGTTCATCAAAAATAAATAACCGAAGAATATAATTTTAATAGAGCTTGTTTGTGAGGAATTTTTTCAGTATTTACAATGAATAATCACCTTATGAAAACCCGGGGTTATTCTAATCTGTATTATTTAGAAGAAATTTCTTCTATAATAGAATGTGTTTCAGCAGGGGAGGGATATCCTTTACCCCTGATTTTAATTTGTTAGATAAATCAAAAGTAAAACTAGTTAAGATAATCAATCCTTATTGTTTTCGCACTATTGGAGTGGTTTGGAGAGAGAATAGTTATTTATCATCATCATCCAAAAAGTTCATATCTTATATTCGGAATTTGTATCTTCCAAAAAAATAAGAAAGATAAACGTATGCGATAATCAAGTATGGAAATGGAAGCTTTAATGAGTAGGAATGGGGAAAGAACTTTGAAAAAAAATGTACTGTTTATCAGCAGTTCCATAGGCCTTGGTCATGCAGCGAGGGATTTGGCAATTGCAAGAGAAATGAAAAAGAGAAACCCTGACATAGAAATTTCCTGGTTGGCCGGAGATCCAGCACTTACAGTGATAAAAGAGGCAGGCGAGAAACTGCTGCCTGAATGCGAGCTGCTGGGAAAGGACAGTTATTTAGCAGAAAAGGTGTCCAATGGGTTTGGATTGAATGTAAATAAGTATTTGTTTACGGTACTATTAGAGTGGAGAAAAAGCATAATGGCCATAAGAAGGCTGACAAAAGAAAAAAAATTCGATTTAATTATCGCTGATGAAGCCTATGAATTGATATTAGCATTCTTATTCTTTCCAGGTATCAAGAAGAAAGCTCCTTTCGTAATGATTTATGATTTTTTTGGCTTCGATGCTACAACCAAAAACCCCTTTGAGAAACTGGGTACATACTTTTGGAATTTCGCCTGGGTTACAGGGAATCGTACTCCATGGGTGGAAAATTTGTCACTGTTTGTAGGGAATGCAGAGGATATTGCGGATAAATCCTATGGATTATTCTTGCCAAACGCCAGAAGACACGCTGAAAAGCATTATAAGTTTTTGGGTAACATTTTACCGTTTAACCCGCAGGATTATAGTAATACGGCAGAAGTTAAGAGCCGGCTGGGGTATGGAGCAGGCCATCTTATTATATGTTCTGTAGGTGGAACTTCTATTGGAGTGGACCTTTTAAATCTATGCTCTCGCACCTACAGGATTTTAAAGGATAAGCTGCCTATGTTACAGATGGTTTTAATATGCGGGCCAAGAATTGATTCTAATTCAATTAAAGTTACTGAAGGGATTCAAATAAAGGGCTATGTGCCCAAATTATACGAGCATTTTGCCGCATGTGACCTTGCGATTGTCCAAGGCGGGGGAACGACAACGACGGAGTTAGCCGCTTTAAATAAGAACTTCCTGTACTTTCCTTTAGAAGAGCATTTTGAACAAAAGCTTGTCTCTGATAAACTGAAAAGGCTCGGCGCAGGAGTTAATATGAGGTTTTCCGAAACAGATGAAATCACTCTTTCAAAAGCTGTGTTAGAAAACTTGGGAAAGACAGTTGACCATCAGAAGTTGGATATTGACGGAGCAGTGAAAGCTGCAGAGATCATACAGCCATTCCTTTAAAATAAAGTAAATACAAGTATGTACAACTTACAGTAAACACTTTGCCCGTTTTTTTACCCAAAGAGCATTTTCAGCGTTCTTCTGAGTAATTAAAGCATCTTACCGAAAGTTAACCCGCTATATAAAAATGAATTTACTCTTTTTGAAAAAACGCATTTAGATTTATCGCGGTGAACCTTATCATATATAGAGGCAGTTTTTCTGAAGAATTTGTATATGCCCCCTTTCAATAGCCATGAATGAAGGTCATTTTGCTGGTGGTTTTAAAGAAAGATTTGTCCTTCATGGCTCGGATGAAGGACATTTTTTGGCTTGGAAAGAGAGATTTGTCCTTGATGCGAACGGCAGTAAGCCGGCCTTGGATTTTGTCAAAAATAAAACTGGATTGAGTTGCCCCTTTTTACCAAGGAATCGGTTCAAAAGACTTACTTCAAAATCTGTATCATCTCCACCGTAGTCTTCAATTGTCTTTAATAACTTCATATTAAACTTTCAAGATTTGTGGGATTTTGCGGTGCGGCCCGAGAAAGAAAAAGAATGTGACCAAAACAAACAACCGCAAGCACTCCATCACTAGGGTAAGTTGATGAGTATTAACGGACTAGCTAGTTAAAAATACTTTCCCTTTAGCCATCCATGAAGCGCAAAAAACCGCGCTTCACCACAGAGAATGAAAATGGGTTAGAACCGTCAATACTAATTCTACGGCTGAGAGAGGAAGGTCGCTTAACTATGGTGCGTTAGAGCCCATCCTTTAGTCTGACTCCAACGACCACGGTGCACCACTGACTGTCGCTCCCTTACGGGAAGCACACATGGTAGATTAATCCTATTCTGGTTGTTGCACCAGCCTCTAATTATCATAATCGCCGTAGAAAGGATGTTTTCAATGGATGTAGTCATTGAAAGAGCGTGCGGTATGGATGTCCATAAGGACAATATTACTGCCTGTATTTTGACACCTGAAGGAAAGGAGATTCAAACGTTCTCTACTAAAACTGTATTTCTATTAACGTTGGTTGACTGGATTAAACAACATAATTGTACCCATGTCGCCATGGAAAGCACGAGTGTTTATTGGAAGCCTATTGTGAATTTACTAGAAGCCGAGGATATCGAGTTTTTAGTGGTGAATGCCCAGCATATGAAGGCTGTCCCAGGACGAAAAACGGATGTGAAGGATGCAGAATGGATTGCCAAACTTCTTCGCCATGGACTACTTAAAGCCAGTTATATCCCTGACCGAAATCAACGTGAATTGCGTGA
>NZ_JBIVOP010000024.1:0-74045 GCF_044754175.1 Neobacillus sp. NPDC093127 | reverse complement strand
ACAATGAAGGTTTGTGAAAAAATCCAATAAAATTCACAAAGTATGTGAAATATGGCTTAGGAATGGAATAAACTCCAACTTAATCGACAGTCTCGATATTCCGATTAATTGCTCTAAATTAGGCAAAATCCAACGATTTGGATCATATAAACGGAAAAACTCCCTTTATTATTAAGGAAATATGGGTATTTCCCAATTTAAGAGGAATTTTTCCGTTTATTTTTCAAACACATTGAAATAACATTCAGTTAAAACAGAGCCTAGTTTTAAAAGCAGACCTTTGTATGAAATCAAACCTTGCCTAGTATACAGACGCCCATTTTTCAACATATGAACTTTTACAAATCATTCACCGTTGGTTCGGAAGTTTGTACATGATTTATATTAATGACTTTCGGGTCTGTTGAAGTGGAATTATCAATTTTTGTGATGATACACCATCGACCAGTGGTGGTTGAGGTAAGTGGTACTTCAATGTCATCACCGTTGTTCGTTTTGATCAAAACTCTTCCATCATATTTTGCAAAATTATCTTCCTTTTTGAGAAACCCAAAAATTCTAAAAATGTGTGTTGCAATAATGATTTTTTCAACATCCTGCAGTGTTTTGATAATCAAATTTTCTTCGTTGTTCCCCGCAGAATTTCCGACTCCGGAATCCTTATCGAGTGCGATATAGGGGGAGTTTGTTAATTTGCCTTTATTCCCAAAATAGATGTGTCCAAATGTTCCTTGCTTTGTGATGTAAAAGGCATGAAGATCTAAATCAACTCCTTTTGTCCAATTTAATTTAACATGAATATTTTCAATTTTTCCTGCTTTTCGTAACGAGATGGAATCACCAGGCTTTTTTAAGGTGACCTTTTCTAATTTAATGGCAGTTTTCGGTGTTGGTGAGGGATTGGTATGTATGATTTTTTCCTCTACTGGAGGTAAGGGTGGGATGGAACTCTCGATTTGTCCAATAGATTCTGACTCATCCTGTATTTCAAGTCCGAAATGCCGACAAAGGGCAGCAAGCCCGCCAGCAAAACCACCAGTATTCGTGGAAAATTTCCAATCTCCATTTCTTCTATAGATCTCGGCAAGGACTAAAGTGTTTTCAATACTATATTGATCTAACGAATACAGTAAAATCTCTTGTTGAGAATCCGCATCCATCAGTTTTAAATAGGCATTTTTCATTTGGGAAAAATTATGTCCAACCTTATCACTATCATAAATAGTCAATGTGATGACAAGTTTATCTGTTACGCTTGCAACCTTTTTCAAATCAATCTGAAACTGTTCACTATTTTTGGATGGCTGGGTTTGAACAGAATGATGAATAGAACCATCGGCAGAGCTGGAGTTGCCATAAAAAATGATCGATTCATCATTTAGACATTTCCCATCTGAACCAATCATGAAAATAGAAGCATCAATATCAAGTGGTGTCTCTGATTCCCAACCAATCTCAACGATTAATTTTGTTAAATGAATTTGGTTTTTTGTGAGATCCACTCTCGCCCCTTTTTTTACTTGTGTGAGCATGAACATTCTCCTTTAAATGATTAAAACTTTTACTAATTATACCATAGGCCCAAATTCTATCTATACAATGGATAACTTAAACTAATAACTTTAACTTGTTACTAAAAAACTTGACTAGTATAAAAGATTTAGTTTAATCTTAATATCCAAATGTTTCAAAAATTACCTGGAGAGGTGATGACTGAATAGGATGAGTGCTAAAGATCAAGTGTCTGTCCGTGACCATAAAGACTATCAAACAGAAGTGGAACGCTTAGAGTTTACAAAGGAATACATCCGAACTGTTTTAGATATTTCTAAGGGGAATAAAGAATTTTTTGTTGAAAATATGAAGCAATCTTTTGCCGATTTAAATTCTAAGGATAGTAGTACGAGCTACACGGATCTCCTCGCGAATGCAAGTTTTCTTGAATTAGCGGAAAGTGAACTGAAAAGGCTAGAAAGCGTGATTGGCAAACCATATTTTTCAAGAATCGATTATACGAGCGATAGTACTAAAATGGAAGAAGTATTGTACATCGGCAAGGTTTCCTTGTTTGATCGTGTCTCGCAGCAGCCGATTATCGTCGATTGGAGGTCACCGATTGCCAATGTCTACTATGATGGCAGGCTGGGAGAGGTGTCCTATGAAGCATATGGGGAGACACAAACCGGTTACCTTGCATTAAAGCGGCAGTATGAAATCATCGAAGGATTATTAAAAGAAATTCGAGATATCGATCTGACGACACACGATGAACTTTTGCAGAAATCTTTGTCAGGTAAAGCAGACAATCGATTAACAGAAATCGTTGCAACCATTCAAAATGAGCAAAATGAAGTGATCCGAGCATCACTGAAGCACCCGATTATCGTCCAAGGGGCCGCCGGAAGCGGGAAAACAACCATCGCACTCCATAGAATATCCTACTTTCTCTATTCCTTTGGGTTTCAATTTCCTCCAGAAAAATTAATGATTCTCGCACCCAACCGGCTGTTTATTGATTATATATCTGCTGTCTTACCTGAACTTGGAGTTAATAAGATTAACCAGACCACTTTTATCGATTTTATGAAAAGTTGTTTGGGGCAGAAAATAAAACTATTTTCTCCTAATTCTAAGCTGATGAAGCTCCTTGAGGGGAATGGAAAAGCTAAGCAAATGCAATGGGTTTCGAGCTATAAGGGATCACTCGAATTTAAGGAATTAATCCATAGTTATGTAAAAGAATTGGAGTTAAAACTCGCCCCTGGAGAGGATTTTATTGTAGAAAAATCGATTCTCCTGAAGGGAAAAAATCTCAAAAAACTATTTTTAAACGAATATACATACTTACCAATCTACAAAAGACTTAATAAAATAAAAGCCCTATTAACAAGTGATTTAAAAAAGAAGAAATCCATCATGCTGACAAACCTTAACACTAGATATGAAGAAGCACTAGAGAAGGCTCTTTATAGCAGGAGGCTGGAACCAGAAAAAAGAAAGCAAAAAGTAGTTACCTTGATGGAGAAGAAGGAACAAAGAGTAAAGAGGGTAGAGCAGGAGGCAAAGGTCGCAGTAAAAAAATATATGGATGCGTTTGTCATGAAAGATATGTTTACCTTGTATAAGGAACTAATGACTTCTCCTGAAATGATCAACATGCATTCCACTACACTTACAGATCAAGAATGCAAGCTGCTAAGTAAGTATTGTCAGCGGATCTTTGATCGAGGTGCATATGAACTGGAGGATTTAGCCCCAATATTTTATATGAAGTCGAAATTGGAAGGGATCGAGGAAAAATATAAAATGCGGAGTATCTTTATCGATGAAGCCCAGGATTACAGCTATTTTCAATTTGCCGCTTTAAAAGAGGGCTTTGATACAGATTTGTTTACCATTGTGGGAGATTTAGCACAAGGGATTCATTCTTATCGCGGCTTGAATAGTTGGGCGCCGGTATTAACAGATATCTTCCCGAATGCGAATTATCAAGCCTTACAAAAAAGTTACCGTACAACCGTTGAAATTATGAACTTGGCCAACGATATCCTTCAGTTGATCGACCAGGACTTGCCCAGGGTCAAACCGGTCATTCGACATGGTGAAAAACCATTGTTTAAAACCATTGATCCTACGAATGAAGAACAAGTCCGGCTGAAGGTGGAACAAGATATTACCTCACTCAAAGAAGAAGGACTTCACACGATTGCAATCATTGGACGAACGGACAAAGAATCGCAAAGAATCCATCAAATCCTAAAAAATAGTCCTATTCCAATTCAATTAGTGGAGGAAAAAGAAGATATGAAGAAGGGGCACATCGCGATATTACCTTCTTATTTATCGAAAGGGTTGGAATTTGATGCCGTTTTGATTGTTTGTTTGGAAGAACCATATGCTAAAGTAGATCTGGATATCAAATTGTTGTACGTTTCGATGACAAGACCGATGCATCGATTGTATTTATACGGCAAGAGTCCGTCAGACTTTTTATTACAGTATACGGATGATTTACATTTTGATAAGTAAAAACTTCAAGTGTCAGACCCCCGATGCGCTAACGCTTGGGGTCTGCCCCTTATTCCACGCTGAAATCCCATTCATAAACAAACCCTTCAATGTTTAGGAACGACACATCTTACCTTGTTACTGCGAGATATGCGATATAAACCAATATAGCACCAAGGGCTATGATATATGCAAGAAAAACGGGATTTAACGAAATCCAATTTTTTCTAATTGTGTTATGGATTTCTCCATCCAATTCGCTATTTCTCACTTCGACCGCTTTACCAACTCTAAGTGTATAAAATAAACCGCCGACTATTACAATTCCTCCGAGAATAAGCGCAATGGTCATAGAATAACACCACCTTTACTATATTTTTTGAAAAAGTCGGTTTGCTATTCATGGACCTTTTTTCCATTACATCCAGATCTCTTTTTTCATAATTGGATGGTGTACTGTTTTTGTTCCCTGGAAACTCCAAGCAGTATAGTTTTCTTAAACAATGGGAAACCTACTATCATCAAGTCGACGGCGTTTTATTATGAAATAACTGCATTTTTTTATCACTTTATTTTTTGGATTAACAAAACAGTTTATAAAATGTTAAGATTTAAATAATTCAAAAAGTGTGAAAATGAGGGGGAACGCATTTGTCTAAGCATGTATATTGTAATAAATGCTCAAGGGAGATTACTTTTAGAGGAGACTTAGTTACCTCAACACTAATATTGGAGGTAGTACCATATCATGAAGAATGTTTTGCAAGAGATTTAAAGAGTGCTAAAACGCTTTTTTTAAGTAATCAACCACTCAACGGTTTTTCAGGTAACTTTGTAACTTTCATTGCCATTCTATTTAGTATTGTTTGGTTAATTATAGGTGATGATAAAATGAAATGGTTATCACTTTTAGCCATGATTCTAGTAATTTACCGGCTTTATTCTTTTTTTCGTTTTGAGAGACATTTAGAAAAATAGATGTGTAGAATTCAGGTTAATCGTAGTCTTTAGAAGAGAATTATTGGGATATTCTGCTAAATTGGTTAAAAGGAAATTAAAGGACTGATTCAATTAATGGATATTAGAAAACCTAACGATTTTGAACTAAAAAAGGTATTATCACTTTCACCACAAGCTGTTTTTGATGGCACATTAGGTGAAATAGAACCTACGAAAGAAAAAATTGACCAACTTGTTAAACCACTACTGGAAAAGGGAAGCTATTATTTAATAGCAGCAGAAAACGGTAAATTAATGGGCTGGATTCTTATCGGGACAAGCAAAGACCAATTTACTGATAGGATGAATGGATTTATTTACGAACTATTTGTTAAAGAAGAATATAGAGGGAATGGGATTTCCAAATTGTTAATGAGAGCTGGTATTGACCATCTAAAGCAAGATGGATACTCAGAAATCCGTCTAAGTGCTTTTGCAGGGAATCAAGCAATTAAACTGTATGAAAAATTGGGATTTTGCATTAGGACAGTTACTATGAGTTTGCAGTTATAAAAAACTAACTTATTTCATTAATGGGGGCAGGGCTATATTAATATGAGGAGATGATTTTTTGGTTAGTTTATTGGAAAATATATTCCAAGTATCGGCAATAATACTACTCATATGTTCATTCTATTATTACAGACATTTTAAAAAAATTAAGAGAGAAAGAAAATTGACTTTATATGAATTTCTAATTTATGTTATAACTCAAGTTGCACTTTATCTTTGTGCAGGTAGTTATCTACTTCTGTTTTTGGATAGGAATTTTGGATAGAAATAATTAAACAAACGGTTGCTTATGTTCAACAAGAGGTTGCCGCGGCGCCTTTTTTCTTTTTCCTTTAACCTGGCATGTTGAAGAAGGACTTTTCCAATTTTTAACGAACTTCCTATAATAACCGATATACAGGATGGGTGGTATTTATAGGAAAGCAAATAAATTTTAATATTGACGACCAAATTAAAAAAAGTATAATCGAGAAACTTCAGACCGCCGGTTGTGTTTTCGCAGAAGAAGAGGCTAAACTTCTTATATCTGATGCACGGACATTGGATGCCCTCTTCACTATGGTGAATCTGCGAATAACTGGTATCCCCCTTGAACATGTCCTCGGTTGGGCGGAGTTCTGCGACATCAGGATAGCAGTAGACCCAGGGGTCTTCGTCCCGCGCCGCCGTACGGAGTTTCTCGTCCAAAAGGCTGTTGCCTTCTCTATTCCTGGAGCCATAGTCGTTGACCTTTGCTGCGGTACTGGAGCGGTGGGTATCGCGATAGCCAAAGCTCTGGGGTGGATAGAGTTGTATGCAGTCGACATCGACCCAACCTCAGTGCGCTGTGCCCGCCGCAATGTTACCAGCCAAGGTGGTCTCGTATATGAAGGTGACCTCTATGAACCACTACCAGCCAAACTGCATAGGAAAGTCGATATCTTAGTAGCAAATGCACCATACGTACCTACCGAGACAATCAAGCTTCTTCCCCAGGACGCACGTCTACATGAACCGAAGGTGGCGCTTGACGGAGGAGATGACGGACTTGATATTCAGCGAAGCGTGGCAGAAGAAGCATCTCTATGGCTGGCTTCGGGTGGGCATCTATTAGTAGAGACAAGCAAAATGCAGGCGCCTAAGACTATTGATATCTTTACCCAATACGGGCTGATACCTCAGTTGTTATATGATGATGAACTGGACGCTACTATCGTAATTGGAACCAAGCCAACCCCTCAAGAATAACTTCTAGGGTCAGAACCCAGATGTGCTAACGTTTTAGCGTACTGTGGATCTGACCTTTTTATCATAAAATAAGGCTGTTTTCGTTAAGAATGTTGTTATTAACCTTCATTAGGCTTCCAAAAATCGCAAAAACAGTGTAAAATTACACCTTATTGATAAGTGGAACTGATACATCAGCGAATTTTGGATATTTATCGGCGAATCTACAATTTTATCAGCGAATTCGACCAATTTATCAGCGAATTATCAATTTTATCAGCGAATCAATAAAAGCAACAATCTTTTAGAAAAGAGCCTAAAATAAAATTGATTAAATTGAAGGTGGCTTATTGAATTTCTCTTAAGCCCTTCCCTTCATGAATCTCTCGAATCCCTTCCTCGCAAACCCCATAAGAACGCCAAGAACAAGCTTCGCAAACTACCTGAATATCAGAGGGGACGACATGCTTTCGGATACGAGATTCGATGTCGTCCCATTTCAGAATTTGTCCGATTTTAAGGTTCATTTTGTCTAAAATAACGGCATCTCTTTCATAAATCTGGTCGTTTTGGCAATGGTATTCACCTGAATTGGGATACTTTTCACATAATTGATCTGGTCCCTTTACGAGCTGAATCAGCATTTTTGGGTTGTTTCTCAAGATTTGATGCATTCGCGTCATATTTTCTACGTATTCTTGGGAATAGCCCATTCCCCTATAGCGTAAAAGGCAAAAAAGATGATGTCCTCGCAGCTTAAACATAATTTTCCCCCAGTGTTTTAATTCCTTTGATTTAAAAGTAAACATAATTTGGATAACAATATAATATTAAAAATAACAGATGATCTCATTTTTGGGGAGCTTTTGGCTTTTGGAAATACGAAATTTTTACTCGATTTTTAGGAAATGCACCTCTTAATACCTAATAAACATCGTGAAAAAATGGTAAAAGACCCTTTTTTAGAAAAGATTCAGGGAAACACATTTGCCATTGTTTAACATAAAATAAAGCAAAATTTGTTCTGGGGTTGCTAAGGATGGATTATTCAATGAATGTCAATCAAAAGGGAAAAGATTTTAGCGATCATAAAAGTATAAAAATTTTACAACTAGAAAAACAGGTTTCATTCGGGCTTTGGGTTCAAGTCTTGGGCCAGATTATTGAACTTAAAGGATTATCAGAACTTTTTCATTTAGAAGAGGATTCGAATACAATAGGCGAAAAACAAATACTAACTGGGGTTTGGATTAGGACGATTGGCCAGATTCTAGAAGCTGTATCTGTATCTAGACAATTAGGAGAAACAGATTTGGTAAAACTTCTCCAAGAACAACAACTTGCGATTACAGGAGATTTACTTGTGTCACTTGGTTCAGCTTATGAAGTAATCGGAGGAATTCATGTACTAGAAGAAGAATCAGCCAAAATACCTCGCATAGTTCCATAAAACTACTAGGGTCAGAACCTCGAAGTGCTCACGCTTTAGTGTGCTGGGGGTCTGACTCTTTTTATCGGTTAATACTAAAAAGGTGATGCACGATTTCCATTATTAGATTGATTTTTGAAACCACTAGTTAAATAAGGAATGATTATTTTACTTTTTCTGTTTTAAAGCTAAAAAGGTAAGAATTAAAGAAACTAAGACAAGCAAATAAATGGGAGTCATCCATATTAAATAAATAGAGACGGGCATTGAATTGCCAATTTTGTCTTGAATTAATCCAGTATCTATTGCAATGAAATTCCAATGGAAACTAACAGGATTTTCAGCATTTATATACATTTGAGGAAGATATAATGAACTGTGGGTAATCCGAACAACTACATAAATTAAACTAAACAATAATAGCAGATTAGCGATTAATAATTTTTTCAATGTCAAACCTCCTTTGGTATTACATATGTTACCGATTGGACAATAAGTATTAAATCTTATACTTAATTTTATTGTAGGAATCAATAAATCTTTCCTATAATATATAGAGGAAAAATCATTGAAGGGAGTGATTAATTATGGGTAATACAATTCCGGAAATTACACTAAATGATGGGATGACAGTGCCGGTAATCGGTTTGGGAACATATAAACTAAAGGGAAATGAAGGTGTTAATTCTATCCTAAGTGCAATGGATCTCGGCTATCGTCTAATTGATTCTGCTTATAATTATGAAAATGAAGGAACGGTAGGGGAGGCCGTTAGACGCAGTTCTGTTCCAAGAGAAGAATTAAATATTACGTCCAAACTGCCAGGTCGCTATCAATCTTATGATAAAGCGATTACGACCATTCAAGAATCATTATTTCGGGCAAATCTTGATTATTATGATCTATATCTGATTCATTGGCCAAACCCTAAACAGGATACTTACGTAGAAGCGTGGCAAGCATTAATTGACGCTAAAAAAGAGGGGCTTATTCGTTCCATTGGCGTTTGCAATTTCTTACCTGAGCATTTAATGCGTTTAGAAAAGGAAACTGGCGTAAAACCCAGCATGAATCAAATTGAATTACACCCATTTTTTAATCAAGCACCACAAAGAAAATGGCATGAAGAGAATAACATAAAAACTGAGTCTTGGAGTCCATTAGCGCGCGCAAATGAGGTTTTACAAAATGATATGATTCAACAGATTGCCGAACATCATAACAAGTCTTTATCACAAATTATTTTACGCTGGCATTATCAGTTAGGAGCGATTTCCATTCCAAAATCTGCATCTCCTGCACGGCAACTTGAAAATATTTCTATTTTCGACTTTGCACTAGATGATACAGAAATGAACATGATTTCAGGATTAACTCGGGCGGACGGCAGAATTAACAATCAAGATCCTGCTACATACGAAGAATTTTAAACCCTTTCAGATAATAAAACTTAAAAGCACATCACTAATATAAATAAGTGATGTGCTTTTTTAATATTAATCCTGTACTAAACGTACAAGCATATGTGCAAGTTTGTGTTGTTCATCTTCCTTACCTACTTTCCAAAGCTCCTGCAATAATCGCTCCTCGGAATTTTTAGGCGGCTGCTTATCGGCAAGGTAATCGGCTACTTTCTGAGCTGAATTGGCTAACTGCTCCTCATCCATCCCTAGTTTTTTTCCTAAATTAACTTTTCCTCTCAGGTATTCTCTGAAATCATCAAAACTTGTTAATGAATCTCCGTTTTTATAAATATGGTTTGTTATTTCTTGGTCATTTAACTGCTTGTCCACGAAAATCACTCCTTTTTAATTATATAACTGAGGTTACTGTGTCTAGAGGATACATTCCCTGTTTTCTATTAGATAAAACCTATTTATGGTGCAACAGACTGTTAATTTCATGGTCATCGTAGTGATAGCGTATCAATAAGTAAATGATTGTAGATAGCTGTTAGTTACCGATTAACGAAACTTTTCAGTCATTAAGGACGTACACAATATATTAATAGGATGACCTATAAAAGTAGGGAGGAAGAAAATATGAACTTGACCCCAAAACAACGGAGCGTGTTGCTATCATTAACTACTGAATGGCAGACACCGATACAGATTGCTAATCAGCTTCCGAAACCATCGGGGAATTTATCCGATGTACAACAGGCGCTCAAGGACCTATTGAGTGATGGATTGGTGCAAATTAATCCAGTTGTTTTCGGCTTATATCGACTAACCACAGATGGCATAACTATTAAGGAGTTAGAAATGAGTGAGAACCAATGAATTTTTGTGCAACTTACACAAGAGGATAAAATTCATTTTATTTGTTTAAGTGGAAGCGTAATAAAAACCGCCTATAAATGGAAGTCGAAGGAACAAAAACAACGATTGAATTTTTTTGTGACAAAAAAAGAACCAGTTCCCATCCAATTAAGGAATAGGATCTGGTTCTTTTTTTCGGTTGGACTCTTTGAAATGAATGCTGTCCGGAGATGGAAATGTGGCCAGCCGGACAGAACCCTGCTAATTTCAAAAAGTGACGGTGATTAGGCTTTATTCCCCATTTTGCCTGAAAATAATTTAAAAAGGAATACCACGACAGCCACTACGAGTAACAGGTGAATAAGTCCTCCAGCAATATGGAAAACAAGCCCGAGAACCCAACATAATAGTAAAATTCCAATAATTGTCCAAATCAAGATAATCCCTTCTTTCTAAGAAAAATTATTTGCTCTAGAAGGTATAATACCCATTTTTCTAAAAAATATGGATTTCTATCAATTTTTTTTTGATAGAATGCTAAATTAATGCCAGATGGTCAGCAATTTATTTGAACATTCTAGATTTTAAGGTTAGTAAAAAAGAAAAAAGTGAATTATAATGACAACATTACAGGTATAAGAATATGGAGGTAAAACGAATGAAATTCCCTAATGATGCGGAAGGAGATGCTTTACGAAGTCTCTTTAAAGACGGATTAGATTTTAAAAAACAACAATCAGTCGAATTTTTTGTAGCTGTGCCTGATCAAGCAACAGGTGAAAAATTATCTCAAGTACTAAAAGGAGAAGGGTTCAATTGTTTCTTAGAGCAAGACGATGAAACCGATGAGTGGGCTTGTAGTTGCTCTAAAAGAATGCTATTAAATTATAATGAAATAATTAACATACAGAATAATTTAAATAACATAAGTAAACCACATGGTGGTTATTCTGACGGTTGGGGAGTTTTTGTAGACTAAAATTGGTCGAGGGTAAAAAGCGGTAAAAAGTGTCAGGCGCTAACCAGAAATCTGGATAGTGCCTGGCACTTTTTTAGCTTGTAAAGGATTTAATTTTCAAAAAAGTGAATGAATTTTATTGACTATTATCCAGGATTGGAATATATTTCAATGCGATAAACATATTGATGAATTACTGAATGGGAGAGGAAGTAATTCAATAGGATAAACATATCTTTATATTATGATAAATTTGCTTTATGAATAGGTTTTAGTAATTTTCCAAAGCGAGAGACATAGAGCAGATAAATTGTTTTTAAAATAAATAAGAGTGATAATTTAATTGTAAACACATGTGTTACATCTTAAATCTTTTAATTGAATAATATTTTCAAAGACTGTACAAAAGCTAGGAGGGCTTCTTAAGATGAAAGCAGCAGTATGGTATGGAGCAAAAGATATTCGAGTGGAAGACCGTGACGTTCCAGCAGTTTCTAGTAACCAAGTGAAGATTAAAGTTGCTTGGACAGGGATTTGCGGAAGTGATTTACATGAATATACTGTAGGACCAATTACTATTCCAGCAAATGGCCCAGATCCTTTAACAGGGAAGCAGGCACCATTAACAATGGGACATGAGTTCTCTGGTGTGGTTGAAGAAGTTGGCCCAGAAGTAAGTGGTTTTAAACCTGGTGATAAAGTTGTAGTAAATCCTTTAATTATTAGTGGAAATCATAAGGATCCATTAATTGATATGTATAAAGGTTTTGGCTTTGTCGGTTTAAATGCCGATGGCGGATTTGCAGATTTTGTTGTTGTTGATGAAAAAAATGTTATTAAGCTTCCAGAAGATTTGTCCTTAGAATATGCAGCTCTTATTGAACCGACAGCTGTAGCTGTTCAAGGTATTAAAGAATCCGGATTGAAATTCGGTGAAACAGTAGCTGTCTTCGGCGCAGGTCCTATCGGGTTACTTACAATTATTGCAGCAAAAGCAGCAGGTGCTAAAGAAATATTTGCTTTTGATTTATCAGAAACTCGATTACAAAAAGCTAAAGAGGTTGGGGCAACACATGCTGTCAACTCAGGCCAACAAAATCCAGTTGAATACATTAGATCCATTTATCCTGACGGAGTTGACCGTGCATTTGAGGTTGCTGGAGTTGCGCCGACTTTTAACCAAGCTATTTCAGTCACTCGTGCCCGTGGAGTTGTAACTGTCGTTTCAATTTTTGAAAAACCAGTAGAGTTCTCTCCAATGCAATTAACTGTAACTGGTGTGCATTTGGTCTCAACACTTGCCTATGAGCCAGATGTGTTTGAAACAGCTGTCAAATTAATAGCAAGCGGCCAAATTGATCCTTCACCTGTGATTACTGATCACATTGAATTAGAAGATATCGTTAATAAAGGTTTTGAAGCCTTGATGAAAGATAAATCTCAAGCAAAAATCTTAGTAAAATTAAGTGGAGAAAAGTAAGTTCGGAAATATACTTATTTATAATAAATGGTAAAAAAAGTGCTAACAAGGTAAAAGGGGCTGTCTGATAAGTCCCATTGGGTGTTATAATTTTCAGTGGTTATCAATTGATTGCTCATAAAAAATCGTCCCTTCTTTAAATGGTGGTGTGGTAACTACATTTTACTAGAAAGGACGATTTTTTTGTGTGCTTTTTAAAAAGTTCTACCGATATTAAAGCACAATATTGATATTTTGAATTCTGTTGATTGGAGCGGAAGGCGGCGAAGACTCCTGCGGGAGTAGTGGGACAGGTGAGACCCCGCAGGCGTTTACGCCGAGGAGGCTCACCGCCCACCCCGCGGAAAGCGAAGCCGCCTGGAGCGGAAATCAACAGCACCTATCGCACCAGCCAATAAAACTAAAGAAGAGGGGGCTACCAAAGGTCACTTACCTGACTTTTTGGACAGCCCCTTTTATTTTTACTCATTTCTATAATATATGCTCCCACCAATTGCCCATCACGTCTTTTCCTCAAAAGGATAAACTCCATAAGCAGATGAATCAGTAACACAATCATACCTCGACTATCAATTAAAAAGAATCTTTTTAAAAAATTTGTAAACCTTCTTGATATTCTAAAAATATAGGTATATACTATTTAATGAAAACGGTAACAAGATTGAATATTATTTTTTTTCTTTCTTTGTAAACCGGTTTCTAAAAAAGTTAACTAATATGGCTATCAACTGCCAATGAAAATATTCACTTATCAGATCGAAACCTGGAAGTGAATTAAATTAAGTGCATTTTGTAAACCGGTTTCTAAAGATAAAGTGACCAGCAGATACATATAGTTTTCACTTAAAATTCATTCAGTCCAACTGTAAAGTGAATTTAATCAGTATTGCCCTTTTGTAAACCGGTTAACTAAATCGATAAACAACATATATCAAAAGAAAAGGAGTTGGGTTGATGAAATGGGTCATAAGGCTAAAGGGGAAAAAATTCGAGTAACCATCAATGAGGTTGCCAAAAAGGCAAACGTATCCAAAACAACAGTCTCCAGATATTTAAACGGTAAATATGAATATATGTCGGAAGAAACAAAGGAATTGCTCGGCACCGTCATTGCCCAATTAGGCTATCGACCGAGTAATCTCGCTAGAAGCTTAAAAGCGAAGAATTCGGGTGTTATTGGCTGTACCATTGCTGATATTGGAAGTCCTTTTTCATCGATTGTTTTAAAAGGAATAAGTGATTATTGTAAGCAATTGGGTTACAACGTATTATTTGCAAACATTGGTAATGATTCGATGAATGAGATAGAAAGCATTCAATCATTATTGGATAACAAAGTAGATGGCTTAATTATTAACACAACCGGCAAAAATGATGACTATCTTTTATCACTAAAAAATGAAGGAATTAAAATTGTTTTGACCGACCGCAGTTTAAGTAAGCCCAATTTGCTGGATACAGTAGCGACTAATAATTATGAAGCAACATTCGATTTGGTGAAATATTTGTACGAGCAAGGCTACAAACGGGTAGCGTTTTTCACACAGGATATGACGGTAATTAGCAGCCGTTACCAGCGTCATAAAGGATTTAATGACGCCATGAGAAAGTTTTTTAATATGGATGGAGATTTGACTACCTATGTTGTCGAACTTGATGATCCACAAAATACAGATGATCATTTAAAGGAATTTGTAAGCGTTTCGAAGGGTGAGCCGGCTGCTATTTTTACTGTTAACGGCGTGACGCTATTAACGGTCCTACATGGAATGCAACGGCTAAATATTGAAATCTCCCCTCAATTAGGAATATGTGGATTTGATGACTGGGGTTGGGCATCACTAATCCCCCCTGGAATAACAACTCTGACACAAGAATCCTATGAGTGCGGCGTTCAATCTGCCAAGCTATTAATCGAGCGCATTAAAGAACCAGGCGAATTCGAACCCAAATATATAGAGCTGCCGGCACAGCTTGTCAAACGTGGCTCTACAGATCCGAAAGCTATTAATGGAGGCGGTTAAAAAATGAAAAAACAAGAGGTCAAATCACAGCTGCAAGGAAAAATCATCGCGGTTATTCGCGGAAATGATCTGGAAGAGGCCAAAGAAATCTGTAAAACTCTCGTATACTCGGGAATTACCACGTTAGAAATTACCTTCAGCCTTCCGAAAGCAGAAGAACTAATCCATACACTGAAATCGGAACTTCCGGAAGCAGTCATTGGAGCAGGTACGGTTTTAACGAAGGAACAAGCTGAATTAGCTGTATCAAATGGAGCAGATTTTATCGTTTCTCCTTGTGTTGTAGAAGAAGTTGGTTCCTATTGCAAAGAGCATGAGATTTTTTGCTCATTAGGTGCTGCTACCCCAACTGAAGCTTATCGTTCATATTTGGCAGGAAGTGATGTGGTGAAATTATTCCCAGGTGAGTGTGTATCAATGAAAATGATCAAAGGAATTAAAGCACCTATGCCATTTATTGAAATGATGCCGACCGGGGGAGTAGATGATTCGAATATTAAAGAGTGGTTTGAAAGCGGTGCCTTTGCAGTTGGATTAGGCGGCTATTTAACCAAAGGGATTCATGTCGATAATCTGGACCTAATGAAAGAAAGATGTGAAACGATTTTACACGCATTACAGTAGGAGTGGGGAAACTTGAAAAAGGATCAAATTGTCATTAATACACTTGTCTATCTTGACGATTTACAAGGTGGTGTACCTCAAAGTGAAATGGTCGACTGGGTTCATGAACTCGGATTAAAAAACATTGAAGTTAGAAGAGAGTTTATCAAAGACTGCCAAGAACTGCAGGATATTAAAAATAAATCAGAACAGTATGGAATGAACATCTTTTATTCTGTGCCAGATGTGCTCTATGAAAATCATCAACTAAAATATGAAACGCTTGAAATGTATTGTAAGGAAGCTTTCGACATGAATGGCCGCTACATAAAACTAAATATTGGCGAGTATGAGCAATTTATTGAATCAGATTTGCAAACGATTACTAGGTTGACAGAACAATACAAAGTCAAGATCACCGTTGAAAATGATCAAACTGAAAGCAATGGTAGATCTCAAAAAATCTTTGATTTCTTGACGGAGGTTAAACAACTGGGTGGCCCAATTACCTTTACTATTGATATTGGGAATTGGCTATTTCAAGGGGAAGACCCGGTTGAAAATGCTGAACTGCTTAGGTCCTTCGTTACTTATATACATATAAAGGATATAGGTAAAGATAAAAATACAAGACTATTGAATAACGGACTAGTTGATTGGAAAAAAATTATCGGGTTTCTGCCGAAGGATATACCGGCAGCCATAGAGTATCCGATTTCCACAAAAGAAGTACTAGTTTCCGAGATTCAAAAATTAGTAGAAATGTAGGAGGTGATTCCCCAAAAATAGTAACGATCAGGCCGCAAATAACATATAAGTATCCATTGATAAACAATTACTAGGAGGAATACACAATGTCGTTAACAATAGGTATCATTTTATTACTTACGTTTATCGGATTTATCGTTTATGCAGTTAAAGGCGGAAACCTAATGATCGGTTTCTTGGTTATGGCTGTTATCTGGTCAACGCTTGGAATGATTGGCGGAAAAATTACTTGGGATCAAGCGATGACGCAGATTTTCCAGGGCGGACCGGAAAGCTGGGGAGCGACGGCCGTTGTCGTTGTTTTTGGTAGCTGGTTTGGTCAAGTATTAGTAAAAACAGGTGTCGCTTCAAAGATTATCCGGATGACAGTTGAACTCGGCGGGGACAAGCCTCTCGTAACAACAGTACTATTATCAGTCGTTACAGGTTTAATTTTTACAAGTACATTTGGTGCTGGCGCAGTTGTAGCCATCGGGGTTATTGTTCTTCCGATTCTATTATCACTGGGTGTACCGAAATCTTTGGCTGTTTCTTCCTACATCATGTCAGTCGGTTCAGGTATGTATGTCAACATCGTGTTATTTAAGCAAATGCAGGCGATATTTGCAGGTTTTGAATACGATGCAAACTATTTAAAATTCGGTTTTACAGCGATGGCTGTTCAATTACTCATTGTCATTCTCATGTTGAGCATCAGACTTCGTAAATCAAAAGTTAGTCATGCGTGGGCTGCTACAGCTTCCACTAGTAATGTTCAAAACGTACCAGGAATTGCGCTAATCACTCCGTTATTGCCCGTTGTTCTTGCAATTGGATTTAACTGGCAGCCGATTCCAGCGTTCATAGTATCCGCTTTATTTGCGCTATTTATTACTGGAACAATTAAATCTTACAAAGATGCTGAAAAAGTTATTTCTAAAACCTTCTATGATGGTGTAGTGGACGTTGCCGGTTTACTTGGTTTCTTGTTCATTCTTCCAATGTTTAATAAAGTATCAGGTGCAGTCTCACCATTCTTTGAAAGTATTTTGGGCGGAATCATGCCAACCAGCACCTTAACTGTTGCCCTTTTATTCATGGTCATTGCACCGCTTGGTTTATTCCGTGGTCCATTAACCGTATTTGGCGCCGGTGCTGCAACAATCGGGATTTTAACAGGAGTAGCTGACTTTCCAATTGCATTCTTATTCCCATTAATGTATATCCCGACGATTTCAATGAATATTTCAGCTTGTCCTACTCAATCTTGGAACTTATGGTCCATTAACTATACAAAAACAGATACAAAAAGCTTCCTGCTTTCAGGTGCACCATGGGCATGGGGTGTGTGTATCGTAAATATTGCCGTTGCCTATTTGATGTTCGGTTAAGAAATGCCAAGAAATCGGTTGGTCCTATGGAAGGAGCAGCCGATTTCATTCAAATGATAACGAGTTGGAAATGGAGGAGTCATCATGGCTAAAAGAGCTATTCGCGTCGGTATAGATGTTGGGGGAACTCATACAAAAGCAGTCGCAATTAACAATGAAACACATGAAATCATCGGTAAAGGCTCCGTTTTTACCACCCACGATCATCCAAGCGGTGTGGCTGCAGGTGTTATCGAAGCATTTAAATTATGTTTAACAAAAAACAATATTAATCCTGAAGATGTAATTTTTATCGCACACAGTACGACGCAAGCAACAAACGCTCTTTTAGAGGGCGACGTTGCCGAGGTTGGGGTTATTGGGATCGGTAATGGCGGCTTTGGCGGCTGGCTTGCAAAAAAACAAACGAAAATTGATGATATTGATTTGGGTACGGGCCGAATCATTAAGACACATCATCGCTACATAAAACAAAAAGAGATAAACCAGGAAAGTATTAAAACAACAATCAAAGAATTAAAAGACGAAGGCGCAGGAGTGTTTGTCGCTTCCAAGGCATTCGGTGTGGATGATTTGACAGAGGAAAAAGAAATCCAAAAACTAGCTGATGAGCATGGCATTCCAGTATCGGTTGCATCTGAAATCAGTAAGCTGTACGGTCTGACTCGAAGAACAAGAACAGCAACCATTAATGCCAGCATTCTGCCAAAAATGCTTGAAACAGCAAACAGTACAGAAGGCAGTGTCCGTCAAGCCGGAATTCAGGTTCCATTAATGATCATGCGCGGTGATGGCGGGGTTATGGGAATCGAAGAAATGAGAAAACGTCCTGTCTTAACCATGCTGTCCGGTCCTGCCGCCAGTGTTGTTGGTGCATTGATGTATTTACGGGCATCAAACGGTATTTATTTCGAAGTAGGCGGAACGAGTACGAACATTGGCGTTATTAAAAACGGACGTCCGGCTGTTGATTACTCAATCGTCGGCGGACATCCAACATATATCAGCTCCTTGGACGTACGTGTATTGGGGGTAGCCGGAGGAAGTATGGTCCGGGCATCCAAAGATGGTATTGTTGACGTAGGACCAAGAAGTGCCCATATTGGTGGTATGCCTTATGCTGTCTTTACACCGATTGAAGAAATCGTCGACCCGCAAGTTGAGTTTTTCTCTCCTAAAGAGGGGGATCCGGCTGATTATGTTTATATTAAACTTAAAAATGGCAAGAAGATTACGATTACAAATAGCTGCGCAGCAAACGTATTAGGCTATGTAACGCCTGAACATTATTCATATGGAAACCCTGAGGCTGCCCGGAAAGCAATGGAGCCGCTCGCCCAATATATGAATAAGACGGTTGAAGAAGTGGCTGCAGAGATTTTGCAAAAGTCATATGAAAAAATTAAACCAGTCATCGAAGAATTCGCAGAAAAATATAAACTGGAAAAAGACCAAATTTCTCTCGTTGGCGTTGGAGGAGGCTGTGCATCGTTACTTCCATTTACCGCTAAAAATATGGAGTTGGAGTACAGCATTCCGGAAAATGCCGAGGTTATTTCCTCCATTGGTGTTGCCCTGGCGATGATTCGTGACGTGGTTGAACGGGTAATTCCATCACCGACGAAAAAGGATATTGCAGATATTAAGAAGGAAGCTGCAGGCATGGCCATCGCCAACGGAGCGGTGCCTGATTCTGTTGAGGTTCAAATCGAAATCGATTCACAAACGAATAAAGTTACAGCGATTGCCATGGGTTCTTCTGAAGTTCAAACGACGGATTTGTTAATGGCCTTAAGTGAAGAGGGTGCAAAAGAACTCGCTGCCAAATCAATGGGTGCTCCGATGGAGAAAACACAATTGCTAACGAAGAGCGATGTCATGTATGTCTTCTCCGCCGAGGGGAAGAAAGAAGGCGCTAAACAACTAAGAATCGTCGACAAAAAAGGTTTCATTAAGGTACAACGCGGAGACGCTGTCGCTGAAAAATGCACCGTAGCAGAAGCACAAGAAGTGATCAGCAAAATGTGGGAAACGTTAGCCATCTTCAAAAGTGATATTAAATTAAGTCCTGATATTTATCTATGTCTTGGAGGTAAAGTATTGGATTATGCAGGCATGCTGGATAAAGATCAGTTATTCATGGTCGTTGATACAGAATTATCAACCATGGAGCCAAATGAAGAAATCATTATTGTCGGAGCAAAAAATGATCTATGATCGCCGAAAAAGTTAACTTTTTAACAAACATAACGGATCAAGAGTGGGGTCGATATGCATTCAGCAGAGACCCTCTCAACCGTAAAGTGACTGATCCTGTAAAACAGGAGCTGATTGAAAAAGCAATTGAATGCGGCAATCACCAAGCTGTTCAACTAAGGCAAACATATCCCGTTCATTCCGTTAAAGAAATAGCAGCCAGGATGAACGCAAAAATAAATTATAAAGATTCATATAGCATAGAAAATTATATAATGTTTGCCGTGTTTAATAGTCCAAACAGCATAACGTTATTTAAAGATAATATTGAGCTTGTCAATAAATTTATCCAAGAACATCAGCTCGGGTTAATGCTCAATCATGTTGATGTGGAGGAGCTTTTAATAGCCCATGAATTGTTTCATTTTATAGAAGAGCATAATGCTGATATTTTTACAAAAAACACGAAAATACCCCTTTGGAATATCGGGAAATTTCAATATAAATCACGGCTGGTGGCACTTAGTGAGATTGCAGCGATGCAATTTGCAAAAGACTTGCTCGCGCTTGACTTTAACCCATTCGTTTTAGATGTTTTAATGTTATTTCCCCATGATGAAGGGAAAGCTAATCAGTTATTCAATGAAATTACTACTATCATAAGGAGGTAATCAGTATGAGTAAAATACTATTATTTGGTGAACCAATGGCCATGTTTACAGCAGAAACAGAGGGTCCGCTGGAAGAAGTCGAGTTATTCAGAAGATCACTGGCAGGTGCAGAGGTGAATGTCTGTACAGGGCTTTCACGGTTAGGACATCAAGTATCCTATGTAACGAAGCTGGGACAAGATCCAATGGCACATTATATTAAAAACTTTTTAAATCGGGAAGGAATCGGTACTGAATTCTTAACCTTTGACCCGATTTATAAAACAGCCACTCAATTAAAGAGCAAAGTTTCCGAAGGGGATCCGGTAGTTGCCTATTATCGCAAGGGGTCAGCTTTTTCACATATGAGTGCCGCTGATATTGATTTAATCGATTTTGATGGTGTTGATCTTGTGCATGTGACGGGGATCCCGCCGGCATTATCGTTAAGCTGCCGTGAAGCAACATACCGCTTAATGGATCGTGCAAGAGAGCGTGGCATCTATATTACCTTTGACCCTAATCTTCGCCCAACTTTATGGGAAAGCGAAGACGTAATGGTAAAAGTGATCAATGAACTGGCCGCTAAATCCGATTTGATTTTGCCTGGAGTATCCGAAGGATTGATTCTGGCCGGCACGGATGATCCTGAGAAAATTGCGGATTTTTATCAGAAACTGGGTGTCAAAGAAGTCATTATCAAGCTTGGAAGCAAAGGTGCTTACGTAAGAACTGAATCCGGTAGCTTTTATCAAGAAGGCTTTAAAGTGGAAAAAGTAATCGACACAGTTGGAGCCGGAGATGGCTTTGCAGTAGGTGTCGTTACCGGTAAGCTGGAGGGGCTGTCGATTCAGGAAACTATTACCAGGGCGAATGCGATTGGTGCGATTCAGGTCACATTTGTAAGCGATAATGAAGGTCTACCAACGAGAGAAGAATTAGACAAATTTATTGGGAGTCATTAAAAATGAAACTTCAATTAGCAGTGGATCGGGTATCGATTGAAAAAGCGATTGACATAATCCGTGAGACCGAAAATGATATTGATATAATTGAAATCGGCACTTCGCTGATCAAGGATTTTGGTCTCGAATCTGTAAAGCGAATCAGAAAAGAATTTCCGGACAAGATCATTTTGGCCGATATTAAAACAGTGGATGAAGCAGAATATGAATTCGAAGCAGTTTATCAGGCTGGTGCCGATATTGCCACTGTTCTTGGGGCTGCTTCCTTGGAAACAATCAGGATCTGTCAAAAGGTCGCCCAGAACTATCAGAAGGATTATATGATTGATTTGCTTGAGACGTCACCTGAAAAGCAAATAGAACTTAAACAATTTACAGACGGTATCCTTTGTGTTCATCTTCCGTCGGATAAAAGCACAGGTTTACTATCGTTAATAGAAAGTACGTTATCGCAGATTCATGATTTTCCAAGATTGTCTGTTGCTGGGGGAATCAATTCTCAAACTATTGCCGAAATCAAGAAAGCTAATTTTGAAATAGCGATTGTCGGTAGTGCCATAACGAAATCCGCTAATGTAAGAGAATCAGCAAAAATCTTTAAAACGATTGTGGATGGAGATGATGAACATGCTTGATGACATTTTAGAAGAAATAAATGAAGTCGTTTCAAAAGTTGATGAGCAATCAATAGCAGATGCTGCCGCGGCTATCGCAAGGGATAAGAGAATCTTTGTGGTTGGTGAAGGCCGTTCGGGGCTTATGGCGAAAGGATTTGCCATGAGGCTCATGCATTTAGGCTATGAGGTTTATGTAGTAGGTGAAACCATTACACCAGCAATTAAAGAAAATGATGTAGTAGTTGCGGTTTCTGGTTCAGGCAAAAGTGCGAATGTGGTTTCCGATGCCAAAAAAGCAAAAGAAAAAGGAGCAAGAGTTCTAGCGTTTACCAGTAATTTGGAATCTGATTTAGCAGGCAGTGCGGATTTGTCTGTATTGGTGCCTGGCACTGTAAGAGGAGACCAGGGCGGTAACAGAAAATCAATACAATTGTTAAGTTCTTTGTTCGATCAAAGTGTTCACATCGTTCTAGATGGTTTATGTTTATATTTGAGCAGACGTGATGGCGTATCTAATGAAACTGCCACAGGAAAGCATTGGTAAATAAAGAAGATACATGGAAAAGTAACTCTATTATGAAGTCAACCCCTGTCACGTTTAAAAGTGCAGGGGTTGCTTCGTCCAGCAACCATTCCCAAGGATCAGTCCCTCGGTGAACTAAAGCTTTTCCGTGCCGAGGGAACTGATCCCTTTTTCCCTTTTTCGAAATATGGTTATAAATGTAAAGAATAGAATAGGAAAAAGGCTCTATAGAATCTTCCCTACGGCTTTCTGTTATAATATATAAATATATTAAAATAACATTAAGGGAGAAGAATATATGAATTACATAAATAACCTGCTTTTACAATTTGAAATAAATCCTACCTTAGCTGGGTATCTTTCTATTATTATTATGGTTCTTTTTATAGCGATTATCTGCATTGTAGCCCATTTTATCACAAGAAAAGTAGTGATCAGAGTTATTACTCATATTGTGAAAAATAACAAATTTACGTGGGATAAGATGCTTTTGGAAAGAAGGGTCTTTCATAAGTTATCTCATTTTGTCCCTGCTATCATTATTTATTTTTTTGCACCAACCTTTCCAAGCTATCAGAATTTGATAGAAAAATGTGCAATTGCCTATTTAATCATTATGGGATTAATGGTGATGAACAGCGTTTTAAATGCGGTTAATGATATTTATCAAACCTATGAAGTTTCTAAAATTAGGCCAATAAAAGGATATATCCAGGTAGTTAACATTATTGTAGTAACGCTTGGTGTTATATTGGTGATCGCGAACCTAATTGGAAAGAGTCCACTTGTTTTTCTAAGCGGGATTGGTGCTCTCTCTGCCGTCCTGATGTTAGTTTTCAAAGATTCATTATTAGGGCTTGTTGCAGGGATTCAATTGGCTTCTAATGATATGGTTCGGGTTGGCGACTGGATTGAAATGCCGAAATACGGGGCAGATGGAGATATAATTGATATTTCTTTAAATACCGTAAAGGTACAAAATTGGGATAAAACGATTACAATGGTTCCAAGCTATGCGATGATATCTGATTCCTTTATAAATTGGAGAGGGATGCAAACCTCTGGAGGTCGACGGATCAAGCGATCATTATTTGTTGATACAAATAGTATTTCCTTTTGTACCGAGGAGATGATTAAGAAATTTACTACAATCGACTATCTCTCAGACTATATTATCGCTAGGGAACGTGAAATTGCTGAGTACAATGCGAAGAACGATATTAACCTGAGCAATCCAGTGAATGGAAGGGCTCTTACCAATATAGGTGTATTTAGGGCGTATATTAACAATTACATTCAACATCATCCGGGCATCAATCAAGAGATGACCTTATTGGTAAGACAGCTAGCCCCAACAGAACACGGGCTTCCAATAGAAATCTATGCATTTTCAAATGATATAAGATGGGCAGTATATGAATCGATTCAAGCGGATATCTTTGACCATCTTTTCGCCGTAGCACAGGAGTTCGGACTTCGCTTATTCCAGAATCCATCTGGTCATGATTTGAAAACGATCGTGGATGATTCAAAGAGGGTAGTAATGAAATATAGGGACTGACCCTCCGTAGTCTTAAAGTCATACTCCCGATGCGCTAACACTTAAGTGCGCAGTGGGTCTGACCCACTGGCGAGGGCGAGGTCAGCGCCGTTCAAGCAGCGGTTGATACAATAATAGATTGTTAATGTCAGGCACCTTCTAGGATTTTGGAAGGTGCCTTTTTATTTAGTTAAGGTATTGTGAATATATTGCAAATATTTAAAATATTAATTTATAAGTAAGTAGTTCCGGTATAACATAAAGTTACTATTTGGTTGGTATCGTTTTTAATGTATTTTACTGATATTTAGTTTACCAAACAAATAGAAACAAACATTTGAAAATGTGGGGGGGAAACTTTTTATGAAAAAAGGCTCATTATTGAAAATGGCCGCAGTTGGAATTTTATCAGTTTCATTGTTTGCAGGTTGTTCAAGCACTTCTAAAACCGATTCAAAAAATTTAGATACTAGTAACCTAACCCTTGAAGAAATCACGAAGAAAGCAAAGGAAGAAGGAAAACTAAATTCAGTCGGTATGCCTGATCAATGGGCAAACTGGAAACAAACGTGGGATGATTTAAAATCAAAATACACCATTGAACATATTGACACGGACATGTCAAGTGCTGAGGAATTGGCGAAATTTGAATCCGAAAAAGAAAATGCATCTGCTGATATCGGGGATGTCGGAATTAATTTCGGACCCCTTGCAAAAGAAAAAGGATTAACCCTCCCATATAAAACCTCCTATTGGGATGATGTGCCTGAGTGGGCAAAAGATGATGAGGGGCATTGGATGGTAGGATATACAGGTACAATTGCCTTTATTACAGATAAAACAAAAGTAAAGAATCCGCCAAAGTCATGGAAGGATTTAGAGAATGGTGATTTTAAAGTAACCGTTGGAGATGTCTTAAAGGCAAGCCAGGCCCAATTTGCCGTATTAGCAGCTGCTTTTGCTAAAGGAGGAGACGAGGCGAATATTCAGCCAGGGATTGATTTCTTTGAAAAGTTAGCGAAGGAAGGCCGTCTTGTTACAACTGACCCGAAAGTAACAACATTAGAAAAAGGGGAAGAAGATGTTTCCCTTGTTTGGGATTTCAATGGTTTAGGATATCGTGACAATATTGATGCAAATCGTTTTGATGTCACCATCCCTGAAGAAGCATCAGTCGTTTCTGGTTATGCATCGGTAATTAACAAATATGCTAAACATCCTTATGCAGCGATACTGGCAAGAGAATATATTTTCTCAGATGAAGGACAGGCAAACTTAGCCCGTGGCTATGCAAGACCTATTCGCGATAATGTAAAGCTGCCTGAAGATGCTAAAGCGAAGCTTCTGCCAAATGAACTATACAAAAATGTTAGACCGGTTAAAGATATGAAGGCTTGGGAAAAAACAATTCCAACATTGCTGGAATTATGGGAAAGCAAGGTATTAATAAATGTCAAATAAGCTGATTTTTTTAAATGGGGGCGCCTTCTATTTAAGAAGGCGTTTTTCAATAGTCGATTTTATTTTTGAAAAACACAAGCGTTTGCTTTATGCAACGAAAGGGGTTTTTGAAATTGAAACATATGAATGGAATGTTTCTCATTAGTATCATTCCGTTTTTCATTTTGGTTCTTTTGTTTTTATTTGTCCCGCTTTTTTTTATGCTTTATAGCAGTTTTCAAGGCGAGGGCGGATCAGGATTTACCTTCAAACAATATCTAGAAATATTTCAAAACACTTATTACCACCAGGCATTTAAAAATAGTATCATCATTAGCTTTTTCTCAAGTTTAATCGCTATAGTCCTTGCAGTGTTCGCAACTTACTCAATCACCCTATTTTCAAAAAAAATACAAGACCGAATCCTGGTATTTGCCAACCTAACTGCGAATTTTGCGGGAATTCCGTTAGCGTTTGCCTTTATTGTAATTTTAGGAAACAGCGGTTTGTTTACCTTATTATTTAAACATTTTGGCTGGGATTTACTGAATTCCTTTAATCTTTACTCCTGGTCGGGATTGGTCCTCATTTATATTTATTTCCAGCTTCCGCTTGCTGTCATGCTGATTTATCCGGTATATCAAGGGATTCAAGCACAATGGAAAGAGTCGGCAGCCCTTCTTGGAGCGTCACCATTACAATTTTGGCTAAGAATTGGCGGACCAATTATTTTGCCTAGTATCGCAGGGACCTTCAGTATTCTTTTTGCTAATGCAATGGGAGCTTATGCCTCAGCATTTGCTTTGACAGGAAGTACCTATAACCTCGTTACGATTCGGATTGGCGCTCTTACAACGGGAGATATTTTTGCAAGACCTGAGCTCGGAAGTGCAATCGCAACCCTATTAGGCTTAACCTTAGTTGTTGCATTACTAATAAATGAATGGTTGACCCGCAGGATTCGGAGGGATTTATCATGAAAAAACCATTCTATCATTATATTACGATTGGCATTGTTCTATTGTACTTACTGATTCCCTTACTAGGTACATCTCTATATTCTTTTGCTACCTCTTGGCATAAAACTATTTTACCGGAGGGCTTTACAATAAAATGGTATGTTGAATTATTTGGCGATCTTCGGTTCCTAAAATCTTTAGGCCGATCTCTGATTATGTCACTTGGTGCAACCATCTTAACACTAGTTATCATGGTCCCTGCTATTTTCTCCATTGTCTTATACGCACCGAAGTTAGAAAAAATGATTCAATCTCTGATCGTAATGACGTATGCAATGCCAGGAATCATTCTTGCCGTAGGATTAATCCGCGCCTATTCGACCAGTGGGATTTCGATGGTGTTTATTACCATCGGTGCTTACTTTGTCGGAATCCTGCCTTATATGTATCAGGGGACGCGTAACTCTTTGAGGAATATAAATGCAGAGTCCTTGATGGAGGCGGCAGAAATATTGGGAGCAAGCCGCTATACGGCCTTCCAAAAAGTGATTGTGCCAAATATTATGTCGGGAATTCTTGTTTCGTCATTACTCTCTTTCTCGATTTTATTCGGGGAGTTTGTACTTATTAATTTATTAGTCGGCGGCCATTTTGAAACAGTTCAAATCTATTTATTTCAAAAATTAAGCCAGAGCGGTCATATAGCAAGTGCTATTGTCGTTTGCTACTTTCTCCTAATTAGTATTCTATCAGTAATAATGATAAAAATGACACGTAAAAAAAAGGAGTCCGTATAAATGAGTTTTTTAACGATAGAGAAAATTAAAAAGTCCTTTGACAATGAAACAGTTTTGCACTCTTTAAATCTTTCGATAAAAGAAGGAGAATTTATTACATTGTTAGGTCCAAGCGGCTGCGGGAAAAGTACTCTGTTACGGACAATTGCAGGATTAATCCATCAGGATGAAGGTAAAATCCATATTGATGGAAAAGATGTGACTGAGGTAAAGCCAAAAGACCGCCAAGTGGGTATGGTGTTTCAATCGTATGCGCTATTTCCGAATATGACCGTTCAGGAAAATATCGAATTTGGTTTGAAAATGAAGAAGCTGGATAAGGAAACGGTTAAACAAAATGCCGCGAAGATTGTCGAACTGGTTGAATTAACAGGGAAAGAAAAATCGTATCCCCGTGAGCTGTCAGGCGGTCAGCAACAGCGAGTGGCATTAGCCCGTTCACTGGTAACACGGCCGAAAGTGTTATTACTCGATGAGCCGCTTAGTGCCTTGGATGCCCAAATTCGTAAAAACCTGCAAAAACAACTTCGCAATATCCAACAGGAACTGAATATGACAACGATTCTGGTTACACATGATCAAGAAGAAGCCATGGCGGTAAGTGACTATGTTTATATTATGAATAAGGGCCATATTGCTCAAAGCGGGACACCTCATGAAATTTATACCCGCCCTGTTAACGAATTTGTTGCACGGTTTATTGGCAACTATAATGTTTTAAGCCGGGAGGAAATATCGAATTTATTTAAAGGAGAGGAAAACTTTAAGAATAAGATGTATGCCATTAGACCAGAAGCCTTTAGTGAGGCTCCTATTCTAGACGGCTATGAAATAACAGGGAAAATACAAAAAACGTCCATGCTCGGCAATATCACTCGTTTTGAATTAGAGGCCGATAATGTTTGTTTTATCGCAGATCGGTTACACAAAATAGATGAAGATGCTCAAAGACAAGAGACTAAAACATTTTATCTTAACCGCAACGACGTGATTCCACTATCATGAATGTACTGTTAAACGGGCGGCAGCAGTACATTTTAGAGCAATTAGAAAGAGAGAAAAAGGATAGTTTAAATGGCACCATCCAGAATTATGGAGGGTGCTTTTTTATCGTTTTATCAGGGATTATGAATGTTCGGATGACTTATCATTTTTATAAATCCCCTTAATCTTTTTACCTTCTACAAATGATGGTGTTTCTAACTCTAGTAAATCGTAAATAGTAGGAGCAATATCTAAATTTGACATTGCATTTATTTGTTTACCTTTGCGAAAGTCAGGCCCAACTGCCATAAAAACAGGTCTAAGCATGCTTCTGGCTGGATCTCCTCCATGTGTTCCCAATTCAATTGGAGGTGTTACATTTTTTGAAGTACCGCTGCCTATCACATAGCCGGGGGCCCCTATCAACACAACATCTCCTGAATTTGGATGCTCCAAAAGTGATTTATTATCATCCGTGCTTTTCATTACTTGTTCATAAGGATGAACTTTTCTTTCAAAAAGATATTTCCAAGTATCTTTGAGATTCTCTTGAACATCATGAAATGAGGCAGTATCGCTCTTAAAAGCTGACATCATTTCTTTCACATTATGTTGAACGATTGAACCCTTTCTTTTTTTTACCTCTAACCCTTTAAAAAGTTGAATAATCTGGTTACGAACCTTGTCGTACTCCTCTGGAGGGACAATGCCATCTTTTTCCCGCTTCTTCAAGTTAATGTATACATGTGCTGTGGACCCGCTTGGAATGGCATATGCTATTGATTCTTTATAGTTGATTTTATTAGTCTTATCAACTTTTAGTAACCCGGCATCTTTTAATACTTTGTTAGGTGATAGAGTGGAATGAGCTGGTTCCATTCCATGATCTGAGACGACAAACAATGCATCCTTCTTATTTAGGGAATTCAAGGTTTTACCGACAACCTTATCCGCTAACTTATAGGACCATTCGATATAAGACATATATTTTTTTGACTTCTCAGTTGAGTATCCTGGCTGCCTAGGATCTATTAATAAATACTTATGCTGTTCATGATCAATTTGCGGGGCATAAAACATCAGTAAATCAGGATTATATTTCTGTTTAATATAGAGGGAAACATTTGTGACCCACATGACAAATCGGGAACTGATATCCTGATATTCCTTTCTAGAAATCCATCCTTTTTCAAGGGCCATATCATCATCCTGAACCGGAAAAAAACCAAACTGTTTCTGAATATCATCTGAAAATCCTTTAGGACCACTAATTAAGCCGGAAGTAACTGCTGTCCGGTACATCTGAATAGGACTGTTTAGATCGTAGTTATCTGTTTTCATTTTGAACCAAAAACCAGCTAGTTGATTTTTTGTATGTAAAGGAAGAGATCCCCATTGCTTTCCTTTTATGAGGGAGTCATCTTGATCTGCCTTTTTGTCTTCAGATAACAAAAAAGTGTCATAATTTTGCTTTTGATCATCGGTAGTGTCGATAGCCAAGATGTGAATGAGATGATTGACCTCGTTTTTCATGTTGATGGTGAATTCTGCTTCTTTTAAAGGACTGAAGCTTTTAGGAGGATTAATCCACTCGGTAGTATTTTTGAAGGTTAACGACTCCAAAGAGCTTGGAGACCATGTTTTCCCATAATAAATAGAATAATCACCTTGTTTACCATTCTTAGGATTAGCTCCTGGAAAAGCAATGGTAGCGGTTGTTTTCCCTTGTTTTCTAGCCTCTACCCACAATGGAGGTACCTGAATTTCCGCTTGGAAACCATCGTCTTTATTTTCTAAGGATTTATTCAGTTCATGCCATTGATTACTTACAATCCCTGTCAGGTGAGGTGTCGCTCCTGTAGCGATTGCAGCGTGGGAAGGGGCTGTAAGCGAAGGAGTAATGGTTCTGGGATGCTTTGCCCATACTCCATTTTCACGTAGCTGTTTGATATTAGGCAGTTTATTTTCATTGATATATGTATTTGTGTAGTCATTTTTCATGCCGTCAAAAGAGAGGAGTATGACCTTTCTGTCGACTTCTTGATTATGTTTGGCTTCTACTGTATGAATCTGTGGAAGAAAACACAGGTTTAGAACGAGTAGGCCAGCTATTAAAGGTTTTCTCATTTTCTTATCCTTTCTGATCTTTATGGCTAATCAAACGGTGTATGAGATAAGCAGAGGTCAGAGCCCCCGGTAGTTTTACTTCTTAGGGATTCTGACCTGCCTATTAAAATCTTTCAGTATCAGTTGTTCTTATCTTCTAGATAGCTGTCACCTTTTTTGTATGGTATATCTCCAATTTTGGAGTCAATCCCTTTCCTATCCAGCAGTTCCTGGTATTCTTCCAACTTTCTGGAAGGAAGCACGTTTTTTTGCTTACCTGTGATGTCAGTGGCGGAATAGGTTTCGTAATCCTCTGTATACGATTCTTCGTTTTTCCCTTTATTATATAGTTCATTAAAGCTATCATAATCCCCAACCAAGTCGGAAGGAGTTTCCGAGGTTCCAAACCTGGCTACTTCCTCAAAGCTATCTTCAGTATCGACAATCCCATCTCTCGAATTATGCCTAAAGGAATTTACTTCGGCTGGCTCTAAGAGGTCTTCCTCAACCGGGCGATCATCTCCGCCTGCTGTTTCCGGGGAGTGATCTACACAATATAAGGCTGTTGGAAGAGCCTCCAGGCGCTCAAAAGGAATTTCTTCTGCGCAAACCTGGCATTTTCCATAGTCTCCGTTTTCAATGGCCCCCAGGGCCGTATTTATTTTTTCAAGCTCTTGAACACGGTGTTCTTCTAATGCAACTTCCCGTTGACGGTCGACTAATTCTGAAGCCAGGTCAGCAGGATGATTGTCATAAGCCGATAATTCATCGACTGTTTCACGCAAGCTTTCACCCATATTATTGTATTTCTTATTAAAATTCATCTGGCGTTTAATCTCCTGTTTTTCCTTTTCAAGCTTTTTGTTTAATGTATCAAGTTGGTTTGAAGACAGCATGATGATTCACATCCTATTCATAATTCTATTAATCTCTCTGAAAGTATTACCCTTTCTGTAATTAATAAAAACCTGAGATAGAATAGTAAGTACTCTCTCCTGTTTTTAGATTTATTTCCTTCTAAAATATCTATCATCATACCCTAAGCGTTCGGAGGCCTCTTTCGCAGCCTCTTTGACCACACGGATAATTTGGTTCATACGCCCTGACATCATCCCTTTACCGTGCCCCACCACCGTAATCGCCGCAACAACCTTTCCTGTATAATCGCGAATTGGAGCAGCAATAGAAGCAATATCATCACTAAATTCAGCATAACTCAGGGCATAGTCATCTTCCCTTATACGCTTTAATACATTTTTTAATTGATATGGGTCGGTAATCGTGCGGGATGCATAGCTAGATAATCCATTTTCTATATAGGCATCAATAAACTCCTCACTTGAAAAGGCAAGCAGAACTTTACCAGAGCTTACAGCATGGGTAGGATTCCGTTTTCCCAAGTAGGTTTTCATTTTTGCCTGGTGTACGCCTTCCTCCTTATCAATATAAACCGTGTCGAAGCCATCTAAAATCGCAATATGAGCAGTTTCCTTTGTTGTTGCTACGACATTGGCCAATACGGGTGCGGCTTCTTTATGAATTTCTAAGTGATGGGTTAAAACTCCGCTTAATGCAAGCACACCAAGACCAAGGCGGTACTCTTGTGTTTCAGGGTCTTTTTCCAAGAAACCCTCTGAGGCAAGTGTACTAACCAATCGACTTACGGTACTCTTTGCCAAGCCTAATTCCTTTGCTAAATCGGTCACTCTTCGGCTTGGCTGACTTATACTAAATGATTTCATAATATGGATGGAATTTCTCACAGAGGCGAGTCCGCTATTTCTATCTATATTCGTTGTCATGGCCACACCCCCTACTTTAAAAATTTTTATCCTATAGGCAAATAAACAGCCCCAGCTTCTTATTGTTATTATACCTAACAAATAATTTTAGTTAAAAAAATATTCTAAAAATTTTTCAACTGTTCCACATAGAGGAACAATTCGGTATTTTTAGTATTTACTTACTAGTACTATGAAAGCGTAAACAACAGAGTGAACATAAATTACACACTCTTCTTAGAATAACTTTTTAGCATTTTAATAAAAAACTAACAAGGAGGTAGTAATATGATTGCTACAGAAAAGAAGACCATGCAAGGAATAGATTGTCAGCATTGGATCAACGGAAAATATGTCCCAACAAAAAACGGAAAGACATTTGATAACATCAACCCTGCTACAGAAGAAGTGATTGGGACTGTTGCATTAGGCGGCGCAGAAGAAGTAAATGAGGCAGTAGCTGTTGCGAAAATGGCACTAAAAGGTGAATGGGGATCCATGCCTCTAAGAAAACGCTCCGCCATTCTTCGTAAGGTTGGAGATCTTATTTTAGAACGGAAAGATGAATTAGCCATGTTAGAAACATTGGATACAGGCAAGCCATTATGGATGTCGAAAACCATTGATATCGAACGTGCTGCATTTAACTTCCACTTCTTTGCGGATTATATGATTAGCGCACAAGATGAAGCATTCCATCAAGATGATATAGCGATTCACTACACAAAGAGAAAACCTTTAGGGGTGGTTGGCTTAATCAATCCTTGGAATCTGCCGCTGCTTCTCATGACTTGGAAGTTAGCACCAGCATTAGCAGCTGGAAACACTGTTGTCATGAAGCCATCAGAAGTGACACCAATGACTGCAACCGTTCTTGCTGAAATTACAAAAGAAGCTGGCGTCCCAGATGGTGTAGTTAACCTTGTCAATGGTTTCGGTGAAGCAGGAGCAGCATTATCCAGCAACCCTGATGTTTCAGGGATTGCCTTCACAGGTGAGACACTAACAGGTTCAGCTATTATGAAAGCAAGTGCACCCACTTTGAAAAAATTATCCTTCGAATTAGGCGGTAAAAATCCAAACGTCATTTTTGCCGATGCAGATTTAGAAGATGCCGTGACAACTACCGTTCGTTCAAGCTTCCAAAACCAAGGTGAGGTTTGTCTATGCGGCTCACGTATCTATGTTGAACGCTCAATCTATGAAGAATTCGTTGCAAAATTAGTTGCAAAAACTAAAGAATTAAAGGTTGGCGATCCATTAGATGACAGCTCCAACATGGGTTCAGTTGTCAGTGAAGAACATTACAACAAAGTATTAAGTTACCTGGAACTGGCGAAAGAAGAAGGCGGCAAATTTGAAATTGGCGGTAGTAAGGTTGAAGGGATCGAGAAAGGATTCTTCATCGAGCCGACCATTATTACAGGCTTGGGAGATAATGCCCGCTGTGTCCGTGAAGAAATCTTTGGCCCGGTTGTTACTATCCAGCCATTTGATACAGAAGAAGAAGTATTAGAAAAGGTAAATGATACCACCTACGGATTATCTGCTACTGTTTGGACAACTAACTTGAAAAAGGCACATACTTTTGCCGGGAAAATCGAAGCAGGTATTGTCTGGATCAATACATGGTTCCTTCGTGACTTACGTACCCCATTTGGCGGTATGAAGCATTCTGGTATCGGCCGTGAAGGCGGTCATAATAGTTTCGAATTCTACACAGAAACAACCAATATCACCGTTAAGCTATAGGAGGCAATAGCAATGGCAAACCAAACAGAAACAAAAATACAAGAGCTTTCTGAGCACATTGCCAAAGCCTATGAATTAAAAGAAGGGGTCCGGCCAGTAACTGAGCTGGTCCCTGACCTTGAGATTGACAAGGCTTACGCAATCCAACTGGAAACAATTAATGTTCAATTAGCAACTGGAAAGAAAATAACTGGTAAAAAAATTGGTCTAACCTCTGCAGCGATGCAGAAAAGCCTAGGTGTAGATGAACCTGACTATGGACATCTCTTTGATGATATGGCCTATGAAAACAATGCAACAGTGCCATTTGATCGGCTGCTGCAGCCTAGAGTAGAGGGAGAAATTGCTTTTGTCCTTAAAAAAGACTTGGCTGGACCAAATGTAACAAGTTTTGATGTCATGATGGCGACGGATTATGTTGTTCCGGCACTCGAGATTGTCGACAGCAGGATAAAGGATTGGAAAATTAAATTGGAAGATACTGTTGCCGATAATGGGTCCAGTGCATTGTATGTGCTCGGAAATAACCCGACGAAATTAACAGATATAGATTTGAAAATGGTCGGTATGACCTTCTATAAAAATGGGAAACTAGTAAACTCCGGAATTGGGGCAGCAGCTCTTGGAGATCCGGCAAAATGTGTTGCCTGGTTAGCCAATAAACTTGCTGCCTACGATATTACGTTAAAAGCTGGAGAAGTGATTTTATCAGGTGCTCTTTCGGCGGCGATACCAGCAGAGCCGGGAGACAGCTTCACGGCTAAATTCTCACACTTTGGAGAAGTAACTGTTACATTCAGCAAGGAATAGAAGGAGTGAAAACAATGGGAAAATTAAAAGTCGGCATTATTGGATCCGGAAACATCGGTTCAGATTTAATGATGAAATTACTTCGCTCAGATGTTTTAGAACCTACCGTCATGATTGGGATTGACGCCACTTCTGAGGGGATGAAACGTGCGGAACAATTGGGTTTACACTGTTTCGCAAATGGAATTGACGGATTTGCTAAACAGCCAGAATTAGCAGATGTCTTATTTGATGCCACTTCGGCAGGCGCCCATCAACATAATGCTGAGGTCGCAAGGAAATTAGGAAAGGTCATGTTTGACTTAACACCTGCCGCCATTGGCCCTTATGTCTCACCGCTGGTAAATATCGATGAACACATAAATAAAGATAATGTCAATTTAATCACTTGCGGCGGTCAGGCAACCACTCCGATTACCAAGGCGATCAGCGAGGTTGCGCCAGTTAAATACGCAGAGATTGTAGCAACAATCTCAAGTAAGAGTGCCGGTCCAGGAACACGGGCAAATATTGATGAATTTACGGAAACAACTAGTAAAGCGTTAGAAGTCGTTGGCGGTGCTGAAAAAGGAAAAGCCATTATTATCTTAAATCCAGCAGAACCTCCAATCATGATGCGGGATACCGTCTATGCATTGGTTGAACCTGAAAAAATGAATGAAGAGGAAATTACCCGTTCCATTCATGAAATGGTTAAGAAAGTACAGGCTTATGTACCAGGCTACCACTTGCGGACAGAACCATTATTTGATGATAATAAAATAACGGTATTTGTTGAAGTAGAGGGCGCTGGTGACTTCCTGCCGAAGTATTCCGGCAACCTTGATATTATGACAGCCGCAGCGGTAAAAGTGGCTGAAGAATTTGTTAGTAAAAGATTACAAGTGAAACAAGAAGCATAGAAAGAAGGGAAAGTCATTGGCAGAAAATGTAGATGTTATTATAACTGAAGTTGCGCTTCGTGATGGGAGTCATGCTGTAGCCCACCAATTCACAGTAGAACAGGTTACAGCGGTGGCTAGAGCCTTAAACGAAGCAAAAGTTCCTTATATCGAAGTAAGTCATGGAGATGGACTTGGCGGCTCAACTCTGCAATATGGACTTTCTAAAGTCAATCAATTTGAATTAATCAAAGCAGCTGTAGATGTATGTGACTATTCCAAGATTTCCGTTTTACTGCTCCCAGGGATTGGAACAGTTGAAGACTTAGAAAAAGCACATGCCCTTGGTGCAAAAATGGTTCGTGTCGCCACACATGTAACAGAGGCCGATATTTCCAAACAACATATTGAATATGCGAAGAACTTGGGAATGGAAGTAGTCGGATTCTTGATGATGGCACATATGGCATCGGTTGAAAAAGTAGTAGAACAAGCAAAATTAATGGAAAGCTATGGCGCAGATATTGTTTATGTAACAGACTCAGCAGGTGCAATGGTTCCTGCTCAAGTAACCGATAAGATAAAAGCTTTGAAAGCAGCCTTACACATTGAAGTTGGCTTCCATGCCCACAACAATTTAGGGCTTGCAATGGGCAATACCCTTGCTGCTATTGAAGCGGGTGCAACACGCATTGATGGCAGCATACGTGCTTTAGGTGCAGGTGCCGGGAATACCCAAACAGAAGTCCTATGCGCAACCCTTGAGAAAATTGGTGTTAAAACTGGCATCAATTTATACAAAATGATGGATACAGCTGAGGACATTGTGGCTCCCATTATGCATGGCCCACAAGAAATCACAAAGGATAGCCTGACACTAGGATTTGCCGGTGTTTACTCAAGCTTCCGACTGCATGCACAGCGGGCTGGGGAAAAGTTTGGCCTCGATCCTCGTGAAATCTTAATTGAATTAGGCAATCGAAAAGTTGTCGGCGGACAAGAGGATATGATTGCAGATGTTGCAGCAGAAATAGCAGCGAAAAAGAAGCAAACAACAGCCATTTAGAGGAGGTTCCAATGAATACAGAAACGATTAAAAAAGTGGCAGATTCCTTACACAGTGCCGAAAAGGAAAAAAGAGAAGTTGTCCGTTTAACAAAGGAAGTTTATCCCGACTTCAGCATCGAAGACGCATACCTTGCCCAAGAAGAAATTGTAAGACAAAAGTTAGCTGAAGGGCATAAAATTGCAGGACCCAAAATGGGCCTAACAAGTGAAGCAAAAATGAAACAAATGCATGTTGAAGACCCTATCTATGGCTATGTCTTTGATTATATGCAGGTCGAGGATGGTGAAACCATTCGTGTTTCAGATTATATCCATCCAAAAGTAGAACCTGAAATTGGCTTCGTATTGAAAGAAGACTTAACAGGACCAAATGTAACCGCTGAAGAAGTATTAGCAAAAACAGATTATGTCTTCCCAGGTATTGAAATTATCGATAGCCGTTATGAAAACTTTGATTTCAAATTACCAGACGTGATTGCAGACAACACCTCTGCAGCAGGGGCTGTTTTTGGGACAACCATCAGAAGCGTCGAAGGTATGCACCTAGATACAATCGGAGTTTCCCTTGTGATCAACGGAAAAGTTGCCGCAATGGGAACGGGGGCAGATGTTTTAGAACATCCAGCAAATTCCGTAGCCCGCTTAGCTAATATGCTTGCAAAAAAAGGTAAATCAGTAAAAGCAGGAGAACCTATTCTAACAGGCGGTATTACGGCAGCCGTTCGTATCCAGCCTGGGGATCATGTTTGCGCTAAATTTGGCGAAGGGCTCGGTGAAGTGAACCTGCTTGTCAAATAAAAAGCAGGTTCCCTCTCAAATTTAATAAATTTTACAAAAGGAAGGCGAGAAAATGCCGCTTATACAAATCAGCATGATGGAGGGCCGTCCTCCAGAAAAAATCGAAGCGTTAATCAAAAACGTAACCGCTACCGTATCGGAAACATTAGATGCTCCGAAGGAAAATATTCGGATTCTGGTTACAGAATTACCGAAAACTCATTGGGGAATTGGCGGGAAATCAGCTAAACAACTGGGCAAATAAATAAGGGGCTTCATTGCCGCACACAAATGTAAGCGGTTTATTATAAAAAAACTAAAATTAAGGGAGAGTTTCCATTATGGCAAAAGAACCAATGTTTGACACAGCCCAATTAGCACATGCAGAGTTATACACACCAAAGTTAGAAAAATCAGTCGAATTCTTTACTAAACTTTTAGGAATGACCGTTGTTCATCAAGAAGGAACGTCCGTATACCTGCGTGCTTATGAAGATTCTTATATCTATTCATTGATTCTTACCGAAAACGATGAACCTGGTTTAGCCCATGTCTCCTGGAGAGCAACTTCAGAAAATGCCCTATATCGCCGTGTCGAGGCTATTGAAAAAACAGGCCTTGGTAAAGGGTGGAAAGAAGAAAGCTATGGTCACGGCCGAGCCTATCAATTTAGAACTCCAAACGGTCATAACATGGAGATTTTCTGGGATGTGGAACGTTACCAAGCACCAGCCGGACAGGAATCTGTCTTATTAAACCGACCGCAACGACGCCCATTGTCAGGTGTCCCGGTTCGCCGTATTGATCATATTAACCTATTAACTGCTGATGTGGAGGCAAATAAAGATTTCATGGTTGATAATCTAGGGTTCAACGTTCGTGAAGGATTAATTGATGATGAAGGCATTTACCATGCTACTTGGCTATCTGTCAGCCCAAGCGTACATGAAATCGCCCTTATGGAAGATGAATTAGGAAACGGAAACAGATTGCACCATCTAGCCTTCTGGTACGGACTTCCTGAAAACCTAAATGACCTTTCCGATCTATGTGTGGAATATGGTGTTCCGATTGAAGCTGGTCCGTTAAAACATGGTGTATCACAAGCATTATGTATGTATATCCTTGAACCAGGCGGAAACCGCATTGAGTTATTTGGCGATTCAGGTTACTTGATCTTTGAACCAGACTGGGAACCTAGAAAATGGACCGGCGACTTAAAAGAACAAGCCATTATCTGGTACGGCGGCAAATTACCAGTAACCTACTTCCGCTATGGAACTCCGGTAATCAACGACCCAATCGAAGATGCCAATATCTATTTTAATACACCTGAAAACTTGCTTTGCGATTTCAAATTCAGTGAATTTGGCAAACCATATGGAGTAGATAAAGTAACAAAATAATGAATCACGGGGACAGTTCTTTTGCTGCAATGAAGCAGAAGTACCGTCCCCTTGTTTTATTTTCGATGCATCTTAAATTGTAAAAACAAATCGTTGTAATAAATAGGACTTTTTGTTTAAAATGCAAGAAAAATGTTGGTTATTGGAAGAAAAAGCAGGATTTTAATTTTTAATAATGAATATATAATACAATATAATTCACTATTCAGAAAGCAAAGGATCGGAACCGTTTTATTCATCCATCCATCCATCCATCCATCCCAATCCATGTATGAAAGAGGTATGCGGTATGAACGAAACTTTTTTTGCGGACTATAAAAAGTTTATTGTTACACCGGTCGGTGAAATGACAACTGGTAACGAAGTATTTGATCCGAAAAATTATTCCTCACATTATATCCTGACACTCTCTATTTATAATTCTCGCTTGTCAAACTGGAGGGATGCTAGTAAATATGATATAGATGTTGAAAAAAGTATCAAAACGGTTCTGATGGAATTCAATCAAAAGCAGAATGAAAGGTACCATCTTGAATTACTTGAATTAGACAGGTTTAAAAATTATTTTGTTTTGGCTCTTTCGTCAAAAACAAAATTTGAAACAAAGGAAGAAAATGACCGTATATCTTATGTTGTTGATAGAATGCTGACGAATCCTTTTTATGTTGGACAAGGATGGTTCAATTTAATTGGGGAAAAGGGAAGAGTTGAGCGTAAGCTATTTTGCTGTTCTTTTATGAAATATGAAATAGGTAACCGTGAACATCAAAAAATAGACAATAATTTTAAAAACATTACTGAACTAATTCCTAAAAATAGTGAGATTAAGCTAATAAAATAATTAAGTAACCATGATATATGTTTCTGTTCCTCTAATATCTCGATATTTAACTAGTCTTGTGGATGAATTAGGGCAAGTAAAGTGTGAAGTTACAATAGAAGAAAAGGTAAAAAATCAATATAAAGGGGCTGCCAAAGGCCAGTTATCTGACTTTTTGGACAGCCCCTTTGCTTTTTTCAGTAGTTTTTCTTAGTGGTTGTCATTTTTTAAGAAAATTGTTCTGTTTGATCTTCCTGTATGGTAATCGAACTTAATTTATTATTTGTGAGATAAATAACAAACGCGGCAATCGCACCAGGTATAGCAAAGGCTATAAAATTAATTTGAATGGAAGTGTTTGAAGAGAGTAATATTCCTCCAACCGTCGGACCAACAATGGCACCAATCCGTCCAATTCCAAGTGCCCAGCCTAATCCAGTAGAACGCATGGAAATAGGATAGTATTGTGATACATAGGAGTTAGCTATATTTTGTGTCCCAATTGTAGCTGCTCCTGCGAACGCAACCAAAATATATAATAAAACCATATTTTGCGCAAATCCCAAACACATAATCGTTAGTGCAGCAAGAGTATAAAAAAGAATTAACACTCGTTTTGTACCCCAAGTATCTGCTAACCATCCCATTACGACAGCACCAATGGTAGCTCCAATATTTAAAGCCAGCAGGAAGCTTAAACTAGAACCTAGAGGGAAGCCAGCTACCGTCATTAATTTTGGCAGCCATGTGTTTAGACCATATATCATAAGAAGGGACATAAAGAATGCGATCCAAAATAGAATGGTTGATAACCCTCTGCGTTCCAAAAATAAGGTAAAGACCGGGAAGGAAGCTTTATTAGAACTTTTGAGAGTGAGTTGTTCACTTTCAGCCGGACTGTATTGTGGTTCTAGTTTTACAAGAATCTCCTTTGTTTTTGTAAATTCTTTTCTAGCCATATGTGACCCTATTGTATCAGGTAAGTAACGTATCATAAAAGGAATAAACAATAATGGAAGCCCCGCAAAGACGAAAACAGATTGCCAGCCAAAGTTAGGCACCAAGATTATGCTAAGGGTAGCAGCAATCATTCCCCCGATTGAATATCCGGCCATCATAATAGACACCATTCGGCTCCGAAGAGCTTTAGGTGAATATTCACTTATAAGGGCTATTACATTTGGCATTACTCCGCCAAGTCCCAAACCAGTAATAAACCGACAAAGCCCGAATGCTTTTGGACTAGTTGTTAAAGCTGTTAAAATCATAAATAGGCTAAAAATAAACACACATATCAAGATGACTTTTTTTCTGCCTAATTTATCAGCAAGAGTTCCAAAAATCATCGCACCAAACATCATGCCGAATAAGGCATAACTACCAAGAACTCCCGCCTCAATAGGTGACAGATTCCAATTTTTCATTAGGACAGGTACAACAGCCCCGTATACTGTTAAGTCAAAGCCATCAAAGATCATTAAAAATGAACACCATAAGAGTACCATCAGATGAAACTTATTAAACTTTGCCTGATCTATTAACTGTTGTATATTCGTTATCCTCATAATTTCCCCCCTATAAATTACCTTCCTATTGGACTAGCCTAAAACTCGTATTCTACTTTTCTAAAAAGTGTAAAGCATTTCCGCCTAACATAGCCTTTTTTATTTCCGGACTTACATCATCAAGTTCTAAAATGGCTCTACCAGGAGGGGTTTCCCTAATGATAAAGGGGTCATCTGAGCCCATTAATAGATTTTCATAGCCAATCAAATCCATTAAATATTTCGTATTCCCCTTATCATAAACTAAAACATCATAATAAAATTTATTGGCATAATAACTAGGCGGATGTTCGGTTTTTCTTAATGCTGGCCAAGAGTTCCAGCCTATATCCACTCGTGGGAGAATATAAGGGAATGCCCCGCCTCCATGTGCTAAGCAAATTTTTATAGTCGGAAACTTTTCGAAAATTCCGGACCATACTAAACGAGTTGCTGTGAGTGATAATTCCATTGGCATTCCTACCGTGATGCTAAGGTTATCATTCATTGTACGTTCATTTCCTATCATTTCGCAGGGATGGATAAAAAGCGGAACGTTCCATTGTGCTGCCTTCTCAAAGAATGGTAAAAAACAAGGGTCATCTAAATCCTTTCCATTCACATTGGAGCCTATTTCAAGGCCGCTTAACTTAAGTTGATGGACACACCGCTTCATTTCAAGAATGGCAGCGTCAACATCCTGAAGTGGAACCGTTCCAAGTCCTAAAAAGTTGTTGGGATATTCTTGTACAACATCTGCAATAAAGTTATTTTGCCATTTGGCAAATTCAACTGCTCCCTCAATAGGAGCCCAGTAACAAAGAGTTACTGGGATAGGGGATAAGACCTGCATATCGATTCCTTCTAACTTCATTTTTTCTATCCGTTTGGCAGGATCCCAAGTCTCTTTTGATATTTTTCTAAACACCTTTCCTTGGACCATTATATTGGCTGTGTCTTCATCCAGCATCTTAATACTTGGCCATCGATCACCTTCAAAGGTTTTCTCAAATTCAGGTATTGTTAATGGGATAATATGAGTATGAAAGTCTATTCGCTTTACTGTCATAGTTCAGCACTCCGATTTTAGAGAATTTTATCCTATTTTACCAATCGAACCAAATCGTGGGTCTGGAGTCCCTCCCCACATATCCAATGTTTCTAGAGTTGGTTGCAGTACCCTTGGCTGGCGGGGGGCTTCTTCAGGAAACTCTTCCATTCCTTGGCTGTATTCTAATGTTAATCCATCAGGATCTAAGTAATACAGAAATAGACTGCCAGATGGGGCGTGTCGGCCTGGACCAAATACAATTGGGACATGATTGTCTAATAAACGTTTTTGACTAATTCCTAAGTCATCGATTGCTTGGATTTGGAATGAAATGTGATTAAGCTTTCGCTCTTTTCCACGATTAATCGCAAACGAATGATGTAAGGGATTCGGAAAGGCCCTCATCCATGCCCATCCTATTTGGTCGCCGGATACGTCTGATATTTTAAAATTTAATGTTTCTGTTAAAAACTTATACAGGTCATCAAAGTCTTGATCTTCAACCTCAAGGACAGCATGGCCTAACTGGGTAATATTCACTGGTTTAGAGTTGATTGGTTTGGAGGCAAAAGGTGCTTCAAATTGCTCAATATCAGAATATAATTCAAACGTGACGCCGGATGTAGGCTCGGTAAAGCGAATGGTACGACTTTGATGGAGTGATTCTATTTCGGAATCATCCACCTCCTGCCAGTTTACTCCTGTTTTAGTAAGGCGATCGATGGCAATTTCGAGCTGATTTGCATCTTCAACCTCGAAGGCAACTCGTTTTAATCCAGGATGTTGAGAGGGATAAAGAACAAGATTATGATGATCATAGCTGCATCTAAAATAGGCAATTTTATTTGGGACTAATTCCACTAGTTCAAGCCCCACAATATCTCGGTAAAACTCAGCCGACTTGTTCACATCGGTAACATTTAGTGCTACATAACCTAATTTCTTATAACGAATCATTGTTAGAAACACTCCTTTTAATAAATAAAAATTTTTTAACAGAAAAAATAGCTTATTAAAAATTAACCTCCTTATTTTTAAGATGAAAATGCTTATATTTTTATGTGAGTTTGTAATATAAACTCTGTAAATATAGTGTAAATTAAATCAAATAGTGTAAACAATTCTAATTTTCTGTATAATTAATTCCAAACGGGAATAAATGGAGGAGGAAGCTTCCTTGAACATTGAGCAATTAAAATATGTTATGGCAATTGTCAAACATCAACATCTAACAAATGCTTCCTATGAAGTTTCTATATCACAGTCTTCTTTATCCAAATACCTTATCAAGTTGGAAAAAGAACTAGGCGGGGTACAATTATTCGACCGCACGACTAGAACGGTTAAACTTACTGCTGCTGGTCAGGAATTTGCTAAATATGCAGGCCGTATTTTGAATGAATATGATTATATGTTAAATGAAATGAGAGCGTATACAGCCGGTGAGAAAGGAGTACTTTCAATAGGAACCATACCTGTTTACAGCAGCAGGGGACTTATTAGTCTCTTTTCATCTTTTCAAAAGAAGTATCCAGAAATACAATTAGAAATCACTGAAAAGATGAGTAGTGGACTAATTGAGCTTCTAAAAAAAGCAGAACTAGATATGGCCTTTATTGCCCTGCCTGGAAACTTTGACAAGCTAGAGACATTATCGGCCTATCCAATGATAGAGGATGAAGTGGTATTAATTACCCAAAAGTTGCACCCTTTTGCAAATCGAGAATCTATAAGTCTATCAGAGGTTAAGAATGAACCGTTTATCCTAATGAATCAAGCAAGTACTCTTTTTCAAATTTGCATGGAGGCCTGTAAAAGGGCCGGATTTACACCAGATATTACTCATGAAAGCAGTCAGATAGATATTATTGTAGGGCTAGTAGCTGAAGGATTAGGTGTCTCACTATTAACATCAAAGGAAGCTGATTATTTTTCAAAGGCTAATATCTCATTAATCAGGCTTGAGAAACCAATCAACCATACCACAGCGCTTGTTATTAGTAATCGAATAACCAAGTCAAATGCCATGAAAGCATTTATAAAACATGCACAGGAATGGGAGGGAAGGACTCCGGGAGCTGAGGTTCTAAAAAGTAATAAAAATATATGAAAGGAAATATTTAATGTTAAATATTAATGTCAATTAATATAATTGATATAACAGAAAATTCAAATAGTGTTCTAGGAGGTGTACTTTCATAATGAAGGCTTTAAATTGGCTATGCGGTTTTGCATTCTTATTTGGAATTATCTTTATCATATTTGGATGGACTCAATCATGGGATTTTAGTTGCCGTACTGGAGAATGTGAGGAAATGCTTATTAAGCATACTGTTAAAACGTATGTTTTTATAATAGGCGGGGTCATTCTACTTTTTGTGGGTACTGTAATAGAAGCGATAAAAAGACATTTGAATTTTTTGGAGAAGGCGAATTAGTTGAATCAGCAATAAAATGTGGGATTTAAATCATGTGCAGAGCGGATGAAAGTAAAATACGAGGAATACCTGGATGATATTGGGGGTAATGGAATGAGTGAGAGACAGGAAAACAGGAACCTACATAAAACATATACACTTTTGGGGGCCGACAAGAAACTTTATAAGAGTGAAACTCCAGGAACATATGGCGGTAATAAAAAAACAAAAGTATATTGGTCGAATGGATTGTCCAGCTGCCTTACGTGCCATCGCTAAGTGGGGGTATGTTAAAGATAGGGTATTTTTTGCAGATGAACAAACCGCAATAGAAGCTGGATTCAGACCTTGTGCCGCATGCCAGCGTGAGAAATATAAAATATGGAAATCGTTGCAAACTAACCATTAAATTGTACCTTTAGTGTGGTGGAGGTCTAGCCTTTTTTGGGCAGAACATGCTAGATGAATTAAAAAAGTGAATGCGCGGTAACCTATCAGTGTCAGGCACTATGTGGAAACTCAACACTACGTAGATGGAAGAAAGGAGAAATAAAATTGGATTTTAAAAAAGAGAGTAATCGTTTTTATAAATATGATGAGACCAGTAAGTTACTGGCTGAGGTCATATATGAACCTAATGGAGAACATCAAGTACTTTTAACACATACATTTGTAGATACCAGCTTAAGAGGACAGGGAGTTGCGGAACAATTGGTGGACTGTGTAGTAGCTGAGATGAAAGCAGAAGGCAAAAAAATCGTCCCTGTTTGTTCGTTTGCAGTTGCTCTATTTAAAAGAAAACCCGATAAATATAAGGATGTCATTGCAAACTAAAAAGGGCGCTTGAGAAGGCAATTTGAACAAAATTAATGGGTGGCTGACACTATACAGCGGGTGTCAGGCACCCATTTTCTATGGAATTATTGTAGCGCAAATGAGCGTTTATTTGCAGCTGAATTAAAAATAGACCTAATAGATTGTTGCTTTCTAAGCTTCGCAGATAAATTGCTTGGAATCGCAGATATATATGTCTTTATCGCAGATAAGTTACATGGAATTGGAGGTTAGTATAAAAAGTAGACACCGGCTTTGGCGTCATGTTTAAATCATATCAAGACGAAAAAGGACGTGTCTAACATGGCGAAAAAAAACACCTATCCAAAAGAATTTAAAGAATATGTTACCAAGCTAGTAGTTCTAGATGGCCGAAAGATAGTTGATATTTGCCAAGAGCTCAATATCCCTTACGATACCCTACAAAAGTGGGTGGCCAGTTATCGCAAGAAACAACAGGAAGACGAGCACTTAAGGCAGAACCAGCTCATGACCGCTTCGGAATACAAAGAGTTGTATGAAACAGAGCGACGTAAGAAACTTGAGCTCGAGGAGGAGCTGGCTATTCTAAAAAAGGCCATGCACATCTTCACGCAAGGAAAGAACTAAGGTTTGAATTCATATATGCTCACAAAGAGGAGCACTCAATCGTGAAGATGTGCAAGGTACTTAATGTCTCAACGGCTGGTTATTATAGGTGGCGAAAGCGTCAGGAAGACGATAAAACTGAAAGGGATAGGTTTAATCAACTTCTTGACGATAGAATCTTATTCCATTTCAATGACAACCTTGGCACTTACGGCAGGCCAAGAATTCATCGCTTGCTTATAAGGGAGGACTTAAAGGTATCTGAAAAGAAAGTAGCCAATCGTATGAGAGAGCTAGGTTTATTTGCCATGCCTCCGAAAAAATATATTCATACTACGGATTCCGATCACGTCAAGAAAGTCTATCGGAACGAGTTGGATCGGAACTTTAGGCCGGAAGCGCCAAACAAGGCGTGGGCCACGGACATTACTTATATCCATACAGGAGAGGGATTCCTTTATCTCAACCCTGTCCTCGACCTGTTTTCACGAAGGGTTATTAGCTACGCGGTTGATGACCATATGGATCAATCCTTGCCACTTCGTGCCTTAAGAAGGGCGATAGCTGAACGGAACCCATCAGAGGGTTGGATCCACCATTCTGACAGAGGTTCCCAGTATTGTTCAACCAGGTATATTGATGAACTCTTAGAGACCAAGGCTACCATCAGTATGAGCCGAAAAGGAACCCCGTATGACAATGCTTGTGTAGAGTCATTTTTTGCCTCACTGAAAAAAGAATATATTTATAAACATGTATTTAAGACCAAAGCAGAAGCAATCGCAGCCATAGATTTTTATATCAACTTTTATAACAGAAAACGTATACACTCAACGTTAGGATACGCCAGTCCAATCGGGTATGAAAAGGCGTATGAAATGGCGCAACGACAAGTCGCCTGTCAAGGTCATATAACCTCTGCGTAAAGGAATAATTGGTTTTTAAATTATTCCTTTGCGCAGAGGCCTCCAAGCGAAGCGCGGAAGTTAAAAAAATACGCCAAATCAAGCCGGATAAATATCTATTTTATTGACAGAAGTCCAGAATCGCAGATATATGCTAATTTACCGCAGATAAATCATGTGAAATAGTTTAAATGTGTAACTTTACACCGAAAGTACCTCTTTCTTTAGCAAGAAACAATAATATTTACGAAGACAACCTAAAAAAAGACCATTTGTGAGGCCAGTTTTAGCTATTAAGTATTTCAGTGCTTTATCATATGCAGATAATTGCAAAACGGAAATTCTAAAGAACTATTCTAGATTGTTTTCAATTACGACCATTTGAATGAGCTGTGATAAATAGTCAAAATTTTATCACATTATGGTTGAGGAAAGTAATCTTAATTATGATAACCCGGTCGCAGCGGCACTTTTAAGTAAAATGGGATATACTGACAGAGAGAGAACAGAGTTAAAAGTACAGTTTTTATTTATGCTGCTTCGCTTGAAATTGGACCCAACAAGGCAGACGTTAATTATGGGTTTCTTCGATACCTACCTACAGTTAACAGATGATGAAGAACAAAAAGTAAAAGAAGAGGTGAAGAAGATGAGTGGGACAGAGGCCGATAAAGTAATGGAAATAATGAATTCTTATGAAAGACGAGGGAGGGAGCTTGGGAAACTAGAAGGCTTTGAGGAAGGAAGGCAAGAAGGACGAGAAGAAGGACGAGAAGAAGGAAGAAAAGAAGGAAAGCTTGAAGCAATTAGGATGGTCGCAAAAAGAATGAGAGAAAATGGTAAGCCAATAATAGAAATAGCTGAAATTACTGGTCTTAAAATGGCGGAGATTGAGCAACTGTAAATAGATGTTAATTTATAAATTACAGAGGATGAATGGTGGTATAAATGTAGAGCTAGAAAAAAAGAGAAGGTTTGAAGTAATTATTGAAAATAATCTTTATCATTATGGGGAAATGATAAATAAGTTGAATAAACCAAGGTCAGATCCATGAAACGCTAGCACTTTAGCACACTGGGAGTCTGACCCTTTTTTCATTTTTTATGATTGTTTATGATAGCGGAGCGTTTTTTAAACTTGTTTATAGATTTCTCCCATATCTGTTTTAGTCAAGGTTTAAATACTTATTTAGGAACTTAAGTACACGGCGTGTATACTCATTTTTATTCAAGCGATACGAATGAATGTGCTCACAATCGTTCGTCAGCCACAATTCTTTAGTGTTTTTTGATGAAATGGATTGAAATAATTTTTCGCTCTCGGCATAAGGAATAGCTTTATCTGTCTTACTATGGATGATAAAGAAGGATTTTCCTTTCGTATTTTTCACATGATTGATCGGTGAAACTTCTGTGGGGTCAATTTTGAGGAGCTTGCGCATGGAATGATATACAATCGGTGTAAATGGCCGTTTTGGCAGCTTGGTCCAATGTGAAAGATTTTCTCTTAGAAAAGGTTCTAAATCACAAAAGGGACTGTCAGCAATGATGACGGAAACAGCAGGGTGTTCGCATCCAGCAATAAGCGCAGTGGCAGCTCCCATACTCCAGCCAAGGAGAGCAACTTTTTCCTGATGTTTCTCCTGAATCGCATAATCAATCGCTGAATACAAATCGTGTCTTTCAAAATATCCAATCCCCGTGGTTTTTCCCTTCGATTTCCCTGCATTGCGAAAATCAAACATCAATACATTATAGCCCTGTTCTGAGAGAACTTTAACGAGTTGCAGTCCTTCAATCTTTTCCATGGCACGTTCATTCATGTAACCGTGTGCCGTGATGACTGTTTTCTTGCTTTTCTTTGAAACAGCTGGAATCCACCAGCCAGACAGTTTTACTTGATCTTTTCGGCTCAAAAATTCAATCTCTTCGAATGCAAGACCATATTCCCCTGGATTTCTCGTCGTATTTGCCGGGAATGGATGAGTTAGATACAAACCGATCCCTAATGGGGCAAGAAAAAATAAAGCGGGTGCTGCCAAAAGCGGTTTCCACAGGGACTTACCTGATTTACTTGATTCCCCATTCTTTTCCTCACTCAACAGAACTCCTCCTTTCCATTTCAAGTCATCGGTACATTATCATATGTAAGTCAACACAAAAACGGAAAATTCTAGAGTCCCATTTTTTAAAAAAGTTTTATTAAAAGCGGACTCAGTAAGGGGAGCAGAAATTTTAGTTGATTTAATGAATGATAGTGCCCTAAAGATATTATGAATAAATAACCATATTAACCAGAAAATAAATTTGTATGTCATTGGCTGGGTCTCCTGTATGTAACAATTACGAAGAACATCAAAGGTAAAAAATGAGGGATATTGATGAAGAAATTTATTGTGGCTATTGCTTGTATGGTAATAGTATGGTCAAGCGGTGTGATAAACGGCAAGGCAACCACAACTAATTCCCAAACACTTGTGGTTGGGGATAAAAAAGCAGGCGTCTATCTTTACGCAACTCCAAACCCAAAAGAGGAACGATTTACTGATTTTCGGGTCAAGATTGGTAATGAAATAGTGGAAACAGAGGGATGGGCCGTTTCAATGAGTGAAACACGCCGGCCTGAATTACATGTGATTGATGTAAACGTGATGGCAAAAAAGAGATAGTTGTCATTTTTATAGTAGGTTACGGAACATGGGTAGTACAGAAGGAAGCGCACATACTCCAGCAGGTAGAAACGCCAGATGGGCTGGCTTATGAGGAAATGGACATCGACAATCCCGTTCATACTATTGAACGAGATTTTATGATTACTGCAACCGATAAAACGATCCAGGTAAAAGGACGAGGTCATACATGGAAGGCAGCCAATCAATGTGGAAAAACCTATTATCGTCACCGCTTTCCGCTTTATCAGTCTGTAAATTGGAAAGTGGAGGGCAACACCCTTCTTGCTGATGTCGGTTTGACCATTACAAATAACTGCGTACCAGCTGGATTTATCCTAAAATACAAACAAAAAGGCGAGATCTACATTGCTAAACAAATAAAAGTGAATTTGTAGAAGAAAAAGGAGCAGGCACCAGCCGGTATTGAAAAAGTTAAAGGGCTAAAGTCTATTCAATTTTTCCAGTAACATATGTTGGTACCTTTCTATAAAAGTAAAATGCACCTTTCCTAAAGAAGGAAGGTGCTTTTTACTTTTGTAATAGTATTTATCGGTAAGGTTTAATGCTCTATAGAGCTCTATTTTGAGTTTCAAAGATGTTTTCGGCTGTATTTAATTTTTTTCTCATAGGGAAGTAATATAATACAGCAGGGACAACTAATCCAATAACCCAGGCAATATCGGCTCCGTTAAATGCTTTGGCGACAGGTCCTACGTAGAAAGATGTGTTAATAAAAGGGATTTCGACTAGGATGGAGACAAGAAAAGCGATACACGTAATCCAATTTATTTTTCCATACTGGCCATTTAGATCAAAAATATCCTTAACGTTATACCGGCCATGGCGCAGTATATAATAGTCAACAAGATTAATTGATGTCCATGGAATGAGAAAATAACTGATGAAAAAGATAAAGTTTAAGAAAAATGAAAGGAAATTACTTTGACCTAACAAGCATAGTATCGTCCCGATTACCGTGACACCAAAAATCATTCCGATGCGGACTTTTGCGGTCACTTTCAACTTCATGAATGGTTCAATTGTCGTAATCGTCGACATAAACGCTCCATACAAATTAAAAACATTAATAGCAAGCTGTCCAAAAATAATAATCAAAAACATGATAATCGCAAATCCACCAAACAGATGAGCTAAATTACCTCCAGAGTGGTCAAGAAAATTTGGAATGGCAATTGTTAAGGCTGCCCCTAATGACATCATCCAAATTGTACCAATAGCAGTACCAAAGTAACTATACCAAAATGTTTGCGATGTTGGTGTCGTAACTGGAAGGTAGCGAGAATAGTCTGCAACATAGGGAGCATATGCTAATTGCCATGTCGCAACCATACTAACTGCTAATAAAAACACAGGCAGCTGAACTGACCCCATTTCTAAACTTCCTACAGGAAATGGTAATTGCACAATAATCACGGTTGCCACTAAATAGACAAGCAAAGAGGTCCAAGACAATAACCTCTGCATTTTATGAATTAAGTTATATCCAAAAATTGTAACAATAAAGCACATAATATTGAGGATTAAGATGCTCCATGTTTGATCCATCGATGTTAAACTGCTTAAAGTTTGGGCCGCAAGTAATCCACTGCTTGCAAAAAAGCCTAAATAAACAAACATAACGAGAAACAAGGGAAATATGGCACCAATGATTCCGAATTGCGCCCGGCTCTGAATCATTTGGGGGATTCCAAGTTGAGGACCTTGAGCTGAGTGAGAAGCCATAAAAATTGCCCCAAGGAGTGTCCCCACGATAATTGCGATGAGGCTCCAGAATAAATTAAGGCCTAATGCAATGGGTAATGCCCCTGTCACAAGTGTTGTGATATGCATATTGGCACCAAACCAAATTGGAAATAAATCGCGAGCTTTCCCATGCCTCTCTTCTGCCGGAATGTACTCAATACTGCGAGATTCAACTTTCATTTATACGCCCCCTTTTAAATTATATCTTGCATTCACCATGTACCATGCAAGTTGTTGTACAACAAAACTATAATTGTAAGCGGAATCATATGTCAATATATTCTGATAATTTTTTTAATAAAAAATTTTAACTACATTTTTTTGCGATGCAATAGGGGAGAATTTATTTAACGAAAATAATGGTATTCACTATTTATAATTTTCTTAACTTTCTGTTGACGCTCTAAATTTAATCAACTATAATTCGATTTATAAACCTTGTATGGTACATGGTACAAACGAAAGGAGGAAGATGATCATATCTAGCATCTTGACTTTAGGCATTACGGCTCAAGTTACAAACGCCATTCGCGAAGCAATCGTGACGGCAAAATATGAACCAGGTCAAAAATTATCGGAAACGGTTTTATCAGAGTATTTCAAAGTAAGCAGGACACCTATTCGAGAGGCACTAAAACAACTAGAAAGAGAAGGATTAGTCGAAATCATACCAAGGGTAGGGACTTGTGTTTCAAAACCAACGGAAACTGAACTAAATGAGTTATTTACTTTAAAGGAAGTTTTGGAAGGGCTTGCAGCCGGATTGTTTGCGGAAAATGGAAAGGCTGAAGAAATCAAAAAAGTTCAGCAGGCAGTAACTGACATGGAGAGGGCTTTACAAATTTCCGATAATAAATTGTATGTAGAAGCAAATAGTGTTTTTCATGAAACGATACTGGAAGGAGCCGCCAATTCTAAACTAAGCTTTACGTTGAATATGCTCCTTAACCAAATTCCTTATAACCGATATGTTTTTATAACGATTGAAGATCCTATTCGCCGCGAAAAATCACTACATGAACATCAGACAATCTTGTCAGCAATTATAAAGGGTGACAGTGAAGAAGCGGAGAAAGCCATGCGTGACCATGTAAGAGCAAGTGGAAAGCAGCTAAAAATGGATATAGAGAAAAAACTGAGACAATTTAAGGAGGAATAAGTGATATGAAATTCGGAATTTTCGCAAACCTAGCTGGCCCAGGGAGACACGAGGAATACGATCAAGTACTTGATGAAGCACGCGAGCAGGCCGTCTATTGTGATGAAAATGGCTATGATTCTATTTGGTACACAGAGCACCATTTTGGCCATGAAGGGAATGAATTAATCTCTAACCCAATCTTAATGGGCGCAGATATTGCGGCGCGGACAAAAAATATCCGCATCGGGCAGGCAGCCAATGTTATCACGTTCTGGCATCCGCTCAGGCTCGCTGAAGATATCGCCATGCTTGATCAACTAAGCAAAGGCCGGGTAGAAGTCGGGTTAGCCCGCGGGTTATACGGCAGGGAAGCGGCCAACTTAAATACCTTGGCCGATCCGAAGAACCAGGAACAAAATCGGGCGTTATTCGAAGAAACGGTTGAAATTTTACGAAAAGCATGGTCAAATCGGTTCTTTTCCCACGAAGGCGACATTTATCAGTTCCCGCCGAAGGGATTAAAGTGGAGCCATCCGATGAGTCCATCCACTCCTGAATTCATGGATATGGAAAAAGGCGAGATTAATAAGATCTCGATTATGCCGGGTACGTTTCAAAAACCATACCCTCCGCTATGGCAAGTAATTGATTCCCCACGTTCCATCGAGTGGGCAGCGGAAAATGATATTAAAGGTATGTTCTGGATGCCGACCGTGAAAGAATTGAAGGGGCGTTTTGAGCTGTACCGTGAAAAAGCATCGAAGGCGCGCGGCTATGAACTTGAGCTGGGAGACGGCATTGCATTAGTAAGAGATGTATATGTTGCTGAAACAATGGAACAAGCCCGTCAAGATGCGGCAGAGGCTGTATTGAATAACTATCGCTGGATCTGTCATTGGCGAGGCCTTGGCAACCTAATGGATCCGGGCGAACAAGTAAAACCTGGGCAAGAGTTGAACTATGAATTCTTACATCCTCGAAATCTATTATTTGGTACTCCGGACTATGTGGCGGAGAAAATCCAAGAACTAAAAGATGAGCTTAATTTACAAGAATTATTGCTTTGGGTGAACCACAATTATCTGCCTCATGACAAGATGATGAAGAGTTTGAAACTATTTACGGAAGAAGTTATGCCAAGATTTACAAATGTGAAAGTGGGGGCAATGTAAATGTTAGAAATTCGTAAAGTATATACAGCGGTAGAAGAGACTCGGATTGAAGGCGGGAAGGAATTAGAGACACCTATTCGCATGATTACAACTATGCTTGTTATGAAAAACCCGTGGGCAGGCAGAGGATATGTGGAGGATTTAATGCCGGAAATCAATGAATATGCACCGCAAATTGGTGAGGTATTAGTCAATGAATTATTTAAACATATCGGTTCACCTGATGATGTGGAAGCATTCGGAAAGGCTGCTGTTGTTGGCGTCGATGGTGAGGTTGAACATGCTTCTGCGTTTATCCATACATTAAAGTTCGGTAATAAATTCAGGGATGCGGTTCAAGGAAAAAGCATCTTAAGCTTTACGAATAAGCGCGGCGGAGCCGGAACAGCAGTGGTGATTCCAATGGTGCATAAAAACGACGAATCCCAGCGCTCCCACTTTCTTACATTCGAAGCATCGATTCCAGATGCACCAAGGGCAGATGAAATTGTGGTAGCGATCGGTGCAGCGACAGGCGGGCGTCCGCATCCACGAACAGGAAATCGTCATCAAGATATGGTAGAGATGGGGCTTGTTTAATGTCACTGGCAACGTATGATCAAGGATCCATTTATTATGAAGAAACAGGAAATGGGGAGCCATTAATTCTGATTCATGGTGTGGGCTTGGATCATCACATGTGGGAAAAACAAGTGAAGGGACTATCAAAACAGTATCGGGTTATTTGCTACGATATGCTCGGGCACGGGGGGTCTGACCATCCCCCTGGTCCTTATTCGCTTTCCCACTATGTCGCGCAATTAGCCGGGCTGCTGCTGCAGTTACAAATCGACACATGCCATCTTGTCGGTTTTTCGATGGGCGGAATGGTGGCACAGGCATTTGCACTTGAATTTCCTGAAAAAATCAAAACCCTTACCATTCTAAATGCGGTTGCGAATCGAACAGCAGAACAGAGAAAAGCGATTCTGTTGCGAGTGGAAGAGGTCAAACAATCAGGGGCTGTGTCCACCATTGAACCAGCCATCCAGCGTTGGTTTAATCCTGACTTTCTTGCAGCCAATGAATCATTCGTCAAAGGAATACGTAAACGGCTTCAAACGAACAACCCTCACTCCTATTTGGCTGCCTATACGCTTTTTGCTACAGCCGACCAGGAGTTGTGGCCAAAGCTTTCAACAATTAAACTACCAACATTGATTATCACAGGGGAACAAGATGTTGGGTCAACTCCGGAAATGTCTAAGTGCATGCATCTGCAAATCGAACAATCAGAACTACTAATTTTTCCAAACATGAAACACATGTTACCGGCTGAGGACGCTATTTCTTTAAACCAAGCAATCGATCGGTTTATCAAAAAGAATGCAGTGCCGGCGGTGAGGTAAAGGGGAGTACGTGCATGTCAGAATTGAAAAAATACAAGATGTATATAAATGGGGAATGGATTGAATCAACGGACGGCGAATATTTTCCGAGCTATAACCCTGCTACAGGCGAGCCTTGGTGCTATGTCGCAAAAGGAACGGCGGAAGATGTGGACCGTGCCGTTCAAGCAGCTCATCACGCCTTTTTGCATACCAGCTGGGCAAACATGACGTTCACCGAAAGAGGGCGCCTTGTCAGACGATTAGGCGAGTTAATTTCAGAGAACGTCGATGAACTGGCAAAATTCGAAACACTTGATAACGGAAAATTGATCCGTGAAATGAGAGGACAGCTCTCTTATCTGCCGGAATTCTTCTATTATTATGCAGGCCTTGCGGATAAAATCCACGGGAAGACCTTGCCGATTGATAAAAAGGATATGTTTGTCTTTACATCGAGAGAGCCGCTTGGGGTGGTGGCAGCCATCACACCATGGAATTCTCCGTTATATTTAACGACATTGAAGCTGGCGCCGGCGCTTGTTGCAGGTAACACAATCGTTATCAAACCATCCGAAGTTACCTCGGCGTCGTTGCTTGAATTGATGAAGCTTGTAGATGAAGCTGGATTCCCGCCGGGCGTCATCAATGTTGTAACTGGCTTTGGGATGCCAGTCGGTGACACATTAACGAAGCATCCACTTGTTAGACGTATTGCCTTTACTGGCGGACCGGATTCAGCCCGTCATGTGGTGCGGAATTCTGGAGAAAATTTTGCCCAGGTGTCATTGGAACTTGGCGGAAAATCACCGAACATCGTCTTTGAAGATGCGAATCCCGATAATGCGGCAATGGGCATCATCGCCGGTATTTTTGGTGCATCAGGTCAAAGCTGTGTCGCAGGTTCGCGGGCATTTTTACACGTGGATATCTATGACAAGGTCATGCAAAAACTGGTCGACCGTGTCTCGCAAATTAAAATTGGCGATCCGTTGAAAAATGATACGGAGATGGGCCCACTCGCTACCCAGGCGCAATTAGAACGGGTAAAACAATACGTCGCTCTCGGGCATGAAGAGGGCGGAAAGGCTGTTTTCGGCGGTAAAGTTCCAGAACATTTAGAAAAGGGCTGGTACTATGAACCGACTATTTTTGAACATACCGACCATTCAGCGCGAATCACGAAGGAAGAAATCTTTGGTCCAGTGTTAAGTGTCATTCCATTTAAAGACGAAAAAGAAGTCATTCAACTTGCCAATAGTACCAAATATGGACTGGCAGCGGGCATCTGGGTAAGTGATGTCGCGAAAGCGCACCGCGTCGCAAAGGCTGTCAATGCGGGCATCGTTTGGGTCAACACCTATCGCAGCATCTCCCCAATCGCGCCAATCGGCGGTTCGGGCTTGAGCGGCTACGGCCGAGAAGGAGGATACGAAGCAATCCATGAATATACACAAAGTAAAGTTGTATGGGTAAATACATCGTCGGAGCCAATTCCGGATCCGTTTATTATGAGATAAACAGCGGAGGCGCTATCCGCTAATTACCAAACAGGAGGGGTTAAAAAATGAAATTATTAGCGATTTCCGGTACGATTACTGGTTCGAAAACAAAAGTAGTGGTCCAAAAAGTGGCCGACGAAGTCAAGAAGAACCATCCAAAAATCGAAGTCGAAGTACTAGATTTAAAGGAATATGATATTCAATTCTGCGATGGACGCGATCCTTCCACCTATACAGGGGACACGAAAAAAGTCATCGATATCGTTTCATCGGCTGATTTTTACATTATCGGAACGCCTATCTTTCAAGGGTCGATTACAGGCGCTTTGAAAAACCTATTTGATTTAATCCCTCCTAAGGAATTTAGAAATAAAGTGATGGGCTTTGTTGCAACAGGCGGCACGTATCAACATTACTTGGTCATTGAAAACCAGCTGAAACCAATCGCAAGCTATTTCCGCGCTTTTGTTGCACCAGCATCTGTGTATGTGACGAATGACCATTTCAATGCAAAAAATGAGATTGCCGATGCTGATGTGTTAAGCCGCATCTCCCAGTTGAGCAATGAGATTGTTCACATGCAAAAAGGTCTGAAACAAGTACTCCAAGTTCATCTTTAAATATAGCTTTTTTTAGATTCGCCCATAGAATGGCGAAAATCGCTCATTGAACGCCATAATTCTCTCATTGACGGGTTATGCCGATAAATAAATCAGAAAATGTAAGAATTGAAGTGAACATTTACATCAAAAATGAGTTTGCCTTTGATTTATAACAACATTAGGTACAAAAATAGCAATAAATTAAGAAGTATTAGGTGGTGCTCGATATGCACAATTTTTCAATCGTAGAAAAAAGTGATTCCACACCGAAAACAAGGATCAGCGGAAAAGTCATCCACGGAAATCAAATTGGACGCACCATTGGTTTCCCCACGGCGAACCTGCTCTTGCATGAGGAAGTTTTATTACCAAAAGGGGTTTACGGGGTTCACGTGACCCATCAAAACCAGCTCTATTATGGCTTAATGAATGTAGGCGTCAGACCGACTGTCAATAAAGAAGAAATGATCATTCATTATGAAGTTCATATCTTTGATTTTGATCAGATGATTTACGATGAAGAATTGGACGTAGAGGTTTGTCATTTTGTCAGAGAAGAAAGGCTGTTTAGTTCGATGAAGCATCTTGTTTTACAAATCAGGAAGGATGTAGAGACCGTCCAGCGTGTGTTTCACATCGAGCAGCCTGCAATTTTAAAAAGAGAGTTTAAGCCCAGTTCCGAAGAGTATATCCATTTAACGGACCTGGCGTTTATTCAGCTGTGTGAAGGCAAGCACGGCATTAATCGCGGCGTCTATAACACGATTGATAATTGGATTTATAACCAAGGAATTAAAAACATATTAGAACGCAGAAGACTGTTATTAGCCTTTCTAGAGTCAATAAGGGACCACGAGAATTCCCGTAAAAAATTCGGGCCAGGCGGCCTAAGACCAAAGCTGGAGGAATTTTTTTACGGAAAAGTTGAGGAAAAGACGGCCTCTAACCTTTAGTTAAAGACGGAAGGATTTGTATACGGATGACATATGTCGAAAAAATTACAAAAAAGAATTTGCTCATTAATGGCGAGTGGACAGAAGCAAAGGCGTATAAGCCATTATACTCTCCTTATTCTGGTGAAGTCCTTGCCGAAATTCCTGATGCAACGGAACAAGAGACGGCCTTGGCCATTGAAGCGGCTGATCGTGCCAAAAGGGTAATGGCCAAATTACCTGCCTATAAACGGGCAGAAATTCTCGAGAATTTGGTGCAATTATTGAAGGAACGGGCAGACGAAGCAGCAGAAATTATTGCTTTAGAGGCGTCTAAACCGATTACAGCGGCAAAGGGCGAAGTGGCAAGAACAATTGAAACTTATAAATTTGCCGCAGAAGAGGCGAAACGAATCCACGGAGACACCTTGCCTTTAGATGCCGCAAGCGGTGGAGTCAATCGACTGGCCTATACCGTACGCGAACCGCTTGGCGTGATTGGGGCGATTACCCCATTCAATTTTCCGATGAATCTAGTGGCACATAAAGTCGGCCCGGCGATTGCCAGTGGAAATACGATTGTTTTAAAACCAGCATCGCAAACCCCATTATCCGCCTTCTTTATTGCTGAACTCCTTCAACAAGCGGGATTGCCGACCGGTGCGCTCAATGTCGTTACAGGCAGCGGCCGTGTGGTGGGAGAAAAGATCGTGAATGACGACAGAGTCAGCATGATTACATTTACCGGAAGTCCGGCGGTAGGGATTGCCATCCGCAACAAAGCTGGACTAAAGCGGGCAACATTGGAATTGGGATCAAACGCGGCGGTTATTATTGATCAGGGTGTGGACCTTGATAAGATTATCCTGCGCTGTGTAGAAGGTGCATTCTCCTTCCAAGGTCAGGTGTGCATTTCCTTACAACGGGTTTACATTCACGAGTCCTTATATGAAGAATTTATTGAAAAATTTGTTCCAGCAGTGCAGAAGTTAAAAATTGGCGATCCGCTTGATCCTGAAACGAATGTATCTGCCTTAATTACGCCTGGTGATGTCGAACGGTCGTTAGAGTGGATTCATGAAGCTGCCAGCTCCGGGGCTACGATTGCAACAGGCGGCAAAGCCGAAGGGAATATTCTTCTGCCAACCGTCCTTGTTGATGCGGCTGCGGATATGAAAGTATCGTGCCAAGAGGTGTTTGCTCCAATTGTGATAGTCGATAAAGTAACTTCTGTTGAAGAAGCTATCCAAAAGGTAAATGATTCACGTTACGGTCTGCAAGCAGGAATCTATACAAATGATATTCATACCGCATTGAACGCCATCGATGCCCTGCATGTTGGCGGTGTCATGGTCAATGATATTCCGACGTTCCGCGTTGACAATATGCCATATGGCGGTGTAAAAGAAAGCGGAAATGGCCGGGAAGGCATTAAATACGCTGTTGAAGAAATGACCGAATTAAAACTCGTCGTTTGGAATCGGAATTAGGTGATAGCTGATGGCTTATTTCGCAGCAATTTTACACATGATTGATACTGAAAAAAATAAAGAAGTACTTCCCCGTCATATTCAATATTTAAATGAACTGGATGCGCAAGGGAAAATTTTTGCAAGAGGCCCTTTTTTAGACGAATCTGGCGGGCTTGTAGTATATGTGGCTGATTCATTTGAAGAGGCTCACGCCTTAGCTGTTAAAGACCCTCATGTGGTCGAAGGATTACGGGAGTTAGAATTGAAAGAATGGAAGATTCTCGTAAAAAGTTAGCGGGCTCTAAACCACTATCATTACTTGCATGGTACATGGTAGTGGTTCGGATTTTTCAAAAGGAGTGAAGAGAATGAATTTGAAACAAACAGCCCTGTTGTTGATTGATCTCCAGAAGGAAAGTGGTACATCGGATGTTGTGGGGATGCGTGAAGTGGTTCAAAACGCCGAGCTTCTCATCCGCACCTGCCGTGAAAAGGGAATCCCGATTATTTATACGCGCCATATTGGCAGGGCAGATGGAATCGGACTTGCGAATAAAGAACCGGTTAATGAACTCGGTGCACCGATCTATTATCATGCCGAAACGGAAAACGTTGAAATTATCGACGAACTAAGACCCGGGAAAACCGACATCGTGGTGGATAAATATCGCTACAGCGGTTTTTACGAATCCAGCCTTGATTTAATGCTGAAAAGTTTAAATGTGAAACATTTGATTGTTGGCGGCGTTCTGACTGATTGCTGTGTATTAGCCACCGTTTTAGATGCCTATTATCGCGATTATCAAGTGAATCTTGTCAAAGATATGTGTGGAACCACAACCGAAGGTGCTCACATGGCTTCTATATTAATGATGGCTAACTGGATATATGATCTAAAAGTTTATGACGCCAAGCAAATGACGAAGAGAATAATCGGTGAAGACTATCACGTTTGGGAATCTTCTGGGCCGGACGAACTGCAATTCTCACCGGAAGATGTGCGTGGGATTTTTGCCAAGCTATCACCTAAAGTAGGGATCTAGATTTTTTCAGAAAAAATCAAATGGGGGAATGTATGTGAAGGTTGAAACGCGGAGTATTGAATATGTTCCAGAGAATGAAAGACACGGGGAGGCGAGAGATTTATTTCCAATCTGGTTTGGGGCGAATATGAATATTACAACCCTTGTGTCTGGGGCATTGCCAATTATGTTGGGACTTAACCTCTTCTGGAGTATCGTTGCGATTATTATCGGCGCCCTTATTGGTGCTATTTTCATGGCATCCCATTCTGTGCAGGGACCAAGGCTGGGAATCCCGCAAATGATTCAGAGCAGGGCGCAATTCGGGGTCATTGGGGCGATTATTCCTTTATTTCTCGTCATGTTTATCTACCTTGGCTTTTTTGCAAGCAATACTTTGCTGGCTGCCCAAACGATTGGCGATATTCTTCCGATTGGCCAAACGTGGAACATTATCTTTATTGGGGCGATCTGTTTTGTTGTCGCTTTATATGGATACGACTTAATCCATAAAGTACAAAAGTGGTTCTCAGCGGCTTCATTGGTGCTATTTTTAATCATGACGGTTATCGTATTTCTATTACCGGTACCTGCCGAGCAATGGGTGCCTACTGAATTTAACTTATCGGCGTTTCTGCTCTCCGTCAGTATCGCTGTAACGTGGCAATTATCTTATGCCCCCTATGTGGCCGACTATTCCCGCTATCTTCCTACCAATACACCACCAAAACAAACCTTTTGGTATAGCTATTCGGGCACAGTGATTGGCGCGGTATGGATGATGGCTTTAGGAGCTGTCTTAACTATTGCAATCCCCAATTTCGCTGACAATACCGGTGGAAATTTAGCCAGTCTATTTGGAAGCTTTGCTATTATCATGTTTGTCTTGATTATCTTTGGCCAGTTGGCAATCAACGTGTTTAACCTGTACGGCGCATTTATGTCTTCCATTACAACTATTGAACCGTTTTTTAAATTCAGAGTTACGCCAAAGGTTCGCTTTGCCTTTCTGCTTGTGATCACAATAGTTGCCACAGGGTTATGTATACTTGGGCAAGGGAATTTCTTAGACTTTTTCTTAAACTTTATATTCTTTATGAGCTATTTCTTAATCCCATGGACATCTATTAACCTAGTGGATTATTATGTCTTGCGTTCAGGCGAATACAGCGTCAAAGACATCTTTGACCTTAACGGCAAATATGGTAAGGTCAACTGGATCGCATCGTTTGCATTTGTTGCATCCATCGTTGCTGAAATCCCATTTGTAAACGCTTCATTTTATGTGGGCCCAATTGCCAATCTGCTTGATGGGGCAGACTTAGCCTGGGCTGTAGGGCTTTTCTTACCGGCTGCTCTTTATTACTTCCCCATGAAGCGTAAGTTGAGTCGTTCCGATGCATCTCTAGAAGCAAATGTATTAGGGGGAATGAACGAGGTGGAAGAAATTTAAAAAGAAAAAGTGCCAGGCACCAGCCAGTAATCTGGAAGGTGCCTGGTACTTTTTCTTGGTCGAAGGATCACGGGAGTTAGAATTGAACGAATGGAAGATTCTGCTGAAGGAATAATGGGGAATCTAAACCACTGCCTTAACGAAGTAACCATCCCAGCGGAAATAGACGAGGATGGCAACACGATAATGCCTGAGATAAATGAACTTCAGCCTATGTTAAATCCGAATTGGGTATCGAACAGGGAATATCAACCTAGAATAAACAGACCCGAATGGGTGGCGGTGGGTCTAATTGGGCAAATTCTTGTACGTGATAGATGGTACTTGTAAAACCCATGGTTATTGTTGGGCAAATGATGAGGGGATCGCCACTACTTCAGATAAAAGCTATTTTGTATTGAAACGTACAGGAGAAAATCAAATTTTAATTCTAGTAAAATAGTTATTAGCTTATTTGGAGGGAAAAAAGTTGAGTAGAGAAATTGAAAAAGAATGGCTCAGCAAGGCTGATCGTAGAATAAAAAACGCCAAAAAAATTTTAGATAATCGAAAAAGAAACAAAAAAAAATCATTAGAAAATAGATTAATCGCTCTTCAACAAAGGGTCCCATTCGAATTAAAACAATCAAAAATACCTTTTGATTTTCAAAATAGTTATAAACAATTATAAAAATGTAAAAAAGTCTACAGGTGCATTATAGCTTTGACTCGCCGGGGGTCTACGCTTTTTTCGACTCCTCACTCAAAAAAGCCTAAAAATCACCTCAAATTGCAAAAAACGCCTTCAAAAATCATTTTTGAAGGCGTTTTTTGACGTTTTGCTCTAAAAATACCTTCAAAAATGAAAAACGGAGATTCGCTTTACCCCGCCAATCTCGATATCGTAATAGTACTGAGAGCCGGGCTTTTTTCATATTGCCCTTGCAAAGGACAAGGTGATGAAAAGGTGTCATAAAATATTAAATTTCTATTGAAAAACATATGACCATTTTCTTCATTTAACTATAAATAAGTAATGGAGAAAATTTTATTATAAGAAAGGACAGTGGTTGAAGATGGCAAAGTTTAGAATGGTACGAACTGATTTTTGGAAGAATCCTATTGTTTCAGAAGAGATGACCCCGGAGGATAAGTATTTTTACCTATATTTGCTTACAAATCCGCAAACTACTCAAATTGGAATCTACAAAATTACCAAAAAACAAATGGCTTTTGATTTGGGCTATTCGATTGAGAGTGTTCATTCGTTAATGGAACGATTCATATTGCATCACAAGTTGATCCGTTACAATCCGGAAACGAGAGAGCTGGCGATGAAAAATTGGGGGAAGCACAACCTAGAAAGAGGCGGGAAACCAATGATGGATTGTATTTTTTCTGAGTTAAAGGATGTCGAGGATCTCTCACTTATTCAATATGTTTCGGAAGCCATTCAAAAGCAGGAAATTCGCAGCCTATTTGAATCGTTTTGTAAACAAGAAGATATGATTTACGGTAACGAAGTGAGCGGCAAAGAAGCAAAAAATACATATTTAGAATCTGAATGTGGAGGGCATGACGATACGTTGACGCATCGTGAAACGAAAGGGGGACAAAAAGAAGAAGAAAATGAAAAAGAAAAAGAAAAAGAAAAACAACAACAAGAACAAAATGCTTTCCATCCAACTTGTGAGTTCAATCCAGAGATCAAGAATCCATTACAGAGTAATCAAAATGATGTGAAAGAAATTGTTGAGTTCTGGGACTACAATGGATTTGGTTTATCGAACCTAAATGCTAAACAGCAGCTGTTAGCTTGGTTGGATGATTCTAGTTTTTTACAGCCGAAAGATGCGATTTTAAAAGCGATGAAGATTGCATGTGCTAATAACAAGCGAAGGCTTAGCTATGTCGTTGGGATACTAAAGAACTGGGAAAATGAATCGTTATTAACCGTAGAAGAAATTAATACGTATCATGAGAATCAAAAGTCAGTACCAAAGTATAGACAATCAACCGAATTGTTTCAAGCTGGAAGGGATATTCCAAGGAGATTTGAACTCGATCTTACGGCAGGTGAAGAGTGATGAGTGTAGCTGAAAAAGCGTTATTAGGAAGCTTGATGAAGGCGGAGTACCTACTCAAGGATACCGTGATTCAACCTGAGCAACTGGAAAGTACACGGAATAAAGAAGTCATGAGAAGAATGCTGGATTTAACACGAGCTGGCAGGAATATCGATTTGATCACATTGTCAACCTTACCCGACCTCGAGTCATTGGGGGGAATGTCGTACCTTGCTGAACTGTTATCGTTTGCGGATCCTGAGAAGTTTGATGGAATAGAGAGGCTCATTCTTGATTTGTGGAAGGAACGGCAAAAGAGAAATATCTTAACGGTTGCTGCCATGAATGATTGGGAGATTGCGAAAGTCATTGCCGAATTGGATAAAATAAACCAAATGAAAATGGATGATCACACGCCCTTACAACAAGCATTGGCAGATATCTATGAGGCACCCTGGGAGGATTCTATACGCCAGAAAAGTGCAACAACGGGTATAAAAGAGCTCGATGAAGTGACGGGGGGATTTCAGGGCGGAGAAGTGACGATCCTAGCGGCAAGACCATCGATGGGAAAAACCGACGTGATGCTTCATTTTGCAAAAATGTCGGGTTGGGCAGGGTTTCTGCCACTTGTATTTTCCTTAGAAATGCCTGAAAAGTTGATTACCTCCCGATTAATGGCATCGACAGGAGGCTTTAACCGCGCCAAAATGCGGGATCCGAAAAAAATGCTAACTCAAAATCAAAAGAATAAGTGGTCGGATGTAATTGGTGACCTCTCTGAAACCCATCTGCAAATTTTTGATGGGGCCGGACAAACGATTGCCGAAATAAGAGCGAAAACGAGAAAGCTGATAAGTCAATTTCCATACAAGAAGCCGATTATTTTTATCGATTACTTAACACTGATCCGATCAAGCGAATTTTACGGAGGGAATTCCCATTTACAAGTAACGGAAATATCCAGATCACTCAAAACGATGGCGAAGGATTTTGATTGCCCGGTCATTTGTTTGGCGCAGCTTAATCGGTCGGTGGAATCACGTGCCAATAAAAGGCCAATGATGTCTGATATTAGGGAATCTGGAAGCGTAGAACAGGATGCCGATGTCATTTTTTTCTTGTATCGTGAAGCCTATTACGACAAGGACTCTGAGGACCATTCCCTTGAAATCATTGTCTCGAAAAACCGAAATGGTCCAGTTGGAACCATCGCCGTGAATTACAACGAGCATACAGGGACGATTGAGGACCAAAAGGAAAAGAATTTTGCATATGTATAACCTTCAATTAGACCTTTAATAACGAAGCCGCGGCTGATAAAAAAATCTAATATCGAGGTGTAATCACATGTTTGTGGAAGAACTTTACTTGGATTCTATCCGTTTTGAAGAATCCTCATTGGCCCATTACATCCACCATTTACTAACAGAGCAGAAAATTTCATTAGATGATAACATATCCAAATTAGACTTTGATCAAGCAGATCATCAGAAAGTAGCGGAAATGATTCAAACCAATGTGTTAGGTTTTCATAAGATTTGCATCTACTCACTGAAGATGAACCCGAAGGAATTTGTCTTTATTTTTGCAGCAAACGAGCATGAAGCAATTCAATTCTATATCAAAACATTTCAGCAAACCCCACTGAATTGTCACGAATATACGCTAGATTACCAGCTCTCTAGAGGAAATGATGTGATTTCATTTCGTGACATGAGGAAGGAATTCACTATTTTTCCAGCTATAGCGATGTATTTTAAGAGGGAGAGCTGACACTCAGCACGTATAAATCCGGCGGGTCTAGCGGCTATAGAGTCAGACCCCCGACGTGGAATATGTACTTAATTAGTAGTCTTAGAAAACCAGTAGAAAAGGCAATCATTGAAAATAATCGAGGGATTTAAGTAGTGGCAGCTAATTCAATGCCACTATTTTTTTTGGTACAAAAAAATGATTTAGTAAGTCACAAAGCAAATAGTGACTAAATATTGAAAAAACAGTGAACAAACTGTCACAATTAAAATAATAATTATTGGCGGCATTCTAAGCAGATAAAAAAACATTTAATTTAGATAATTTAAGAATAATTGAGAAAAAACAGCTTATAACAAAATAAAATCAATATTTTACTATAATTAGGAAATTTGTCAAGGTTCCGCTAAAACCTGCACATAAGAACAACATCAAGTGTTAAGTTCGCAAAACGAACATAGGAAAATTCCAATTTACAATTGTTGTTAGATATAAATATAATATTATCGGGAGGGGTGATGAAGATTGTCGAATCTTGACTTTAGAACAATTATTGAAGGAAACGGCTATAATCAGTTTGGAAAAAAGGTATTGGCGACGCAATTACGTTTTTCAACTTTAGAAGCGCTATTTGAAGTTGATCCCGAAGTTCAGCGTAAATTAGATCCGCAGCGAAGATCGGAAATTAGAGAGTTTATTTTAAAATCATTAAAAGGCAAGGATTTTTATTTTTCACCATTTATCTTTTCAGCGAGGGAGGGATTTATAAAAACTGAACTAGGTTGGGCCTTAGAGCCCGGCACAAAGCTTTACATCCTGGATGGCCAACATCGAAGTTCCGCTATGGCGTCAGCATTAAGCCATTTAAAATCACAAAAAGAGACAGCAGAAGAAACCGGTAATTATAAAGAAGCAAACAAGATACAAGTCTACATTGACAAATTGAAAGAGTATCCAGTTGCGATGCAGGTGTATTTAGACTTAACGCAGCAAGAAGAGAGGCAGCTTTTCACCGATATCAATACTGAGCGAAAAGAAGCACATATTGGTTTAATCATGCAATATGACCACCGAGATGTATATACAGAATTAACAAGAAAGGTAGCCAAACGACTGCGGTCGGAATTTGAAATTGAACAAGAATTATCTCGACTTACAAACTATAACTCCGCCGTTACTTCACTAACCATCATGAAAAAATGCTTACTTGCCTTGTTTGAAGGCAACTTAACTGTAAAAAAAGGAGATCCGAATTTTGGAGATTATCATCCGGATGAGGTAATCGCTATTTCACAATCATTCTTTGAATCTTGGCAGGAATTATTCCCAAAGCAAATGGCCAATCGCCGTAAATTCGTGTCCGGCCTAACTGGAATTCAAGTTGCCTTAGCCTATACAGTTTTTCATCTCACCAAGAATTACTCCATTTCACATCAAGAAGCAATCATACAGCTTAGAAGAATAAAAAAATATTGTACGTGGAAACATGATGACCCGCTCTTTGCTCATCTTTACGATCCCGCATCGAGAAGAATTAAGCATCATTCGTCAACGACTTCTATTCAAAGAACAGCATGGCAATTTAAGGCTATTATCGATAAAGAAAGGATTGGGTCTACTTGATCGTTAACAACGTATTTTCCAAGCGGCAATCGATGGCAACCTACACCATTCAAGAACTGACAACCTTAATCCAAAACGGGCAAGTGAAATTACGAGAAGTTAACAAACTGCATGTCAGAGCGATTAAAAAATATATTCTTGAAAACGTTTTAACAGAGCAGATATACTTTCCACCAATCGTTGCGGCAACCGATAATCTAGGTCCTGACAAGCCTTTTGAACTGTTCATTATTGATGGGAACCAACGATTAAAAGCATTTTGTCAAATTGAAGACATGGGAAGCAGAGCAGTAAAGAGTGAAAATAATGAACATATGAAAATAGGATATAAACTGCTTCATTTTGTTCAAAAATCAGAAGTTGCCGTACAGTTATTTGAAGGATTAACAAAAGAAGAGGCAGATCAGCTATTTATTGACCTGAATACAAAAGGGAAAAAGGTAGCATTATCAAAGCGGATTGCCTTCGACTCCAGAAAAGAATTGAATAAAATCACCAATGCCATTTTGAAAAACAACAAACAACTAAATATCGCCGGCGTGGAGATTGAGAAAAGGGCAATTGTTAGACCAACGAATAAGAAGTTGCTGTCTCTATCGCATCTGCGGCAGATTGTGGCTATTTTTCTAACAGGTAAAATGATTCATCGTGCGGTAGATGATCGCTACGAAGCACATCTTGAAGCCAATGACTATATCAAACTAATTACTATTTGGTTCGATGAATTGTTTCTGCAGTACCCTCCAGAGCGAATCGGTGATTTTGAGGAATCGATGCTCGCCAATTTTCCCTTACTTTTGGCCATTGCCTTTTATGTAAATAAAGGAATGGAAAAATGCACATTTGAAGAACGACAGCAATTCCTAGTAAACCGGATGGAGCAGTTAAGTAAAGTAAATTGGAAGCGGGATAATCCAATATGGGAAAATTTTAAAGGTACAGTGAGGGGAGGCTACTATTATTTAGCGAATGACAAAAGCAATATAGAAAAACTAGCCGCGTGGCTGGATCACCAAAGGGGGTGAGGAATATGTGAATAAAAATATAAAAAACCCATAGGCGTCTAAGTCCTGCCCGACAGCGCCCATGAGTTTTCGGATGTTGGGTATACCAACTAAGTTAGTATACCCTTATTCGTAAAAAAATCAAAGATGTAAGATTACAAGAATTATAAACTATTATGAAAGAAGGTATACTAATGAACTTAAAGTATGATTACTTGATTAATGAAAAAACTGTGTTGTTTTACGGAGTACGTAACGAAAACGGCGAATTATTGACACACGTGATAGATAAAGACGACGAATTTTTGGTACCGATGTCACCAGTCCAGCTCATTGACAAATCACTCATAAGCTACGGGTCAAGCTTTAAGGGAGCACTCTATAGCTCCACTCAGCTGCTTGGTGAAAATCGTCGGATGTATCCAATTAAAATAGATGCATCATTAGACATCTGGCTCTTTCCAACAAAATCATACAAAAAGGAAACCTGCATCTGGTTTTCACTTAACCATGTGAAAGGATCACAACAGCTAGGGCTCAGATTTACAAAAGTATTCCTAAGTTATGGTCATACGACTGAAATTGCCATGAAGGAATCAGCATTTCGTGAAAAGCGCCTGAATGCAGAAGTATTAAAAGAAAAGATCACAACCAACACTAAAAACTCTATGAGTTTCATGGTAGAACCAAAGTATGGGTTTATAATTGTAGAGGAAAAAGGTCGGTACAAATGCAGAGCTAGAAATAAAGAGAAGGTTTGAAGGGATTAGAAAAGGAGAAATAAACTTTACCATTCTTGAAGAATGGAAAATAAATTTATATTTAGACCACCGAGGTGCTATCGCTTTAGCGCGCTGGGGCTATAACCCTTTTTTCGGATTTTGGGAAATTTGACAGAATGGAGAATCTCGTTCTTTATCTGTGGAAAGAACGGGAAAACTGTCAAGGTCCAGTGGTCTACATTGTTTATGTTTGGGATATACTGAAACCTGACATCAAAACAACTTAGACAGGTGATTTGTATGCAACTTGTATCCAAACTTAAACAATACCAAGATAAATTAAATGACCTTGGTAAAGACAATAAAAGCATCCGTTTCATCCAATTTAATAAATCTTATATTGATTTATCCACGATGCCCAAAGGGAGAGTAAGCATCTTTGAGTTACTTGACCATATCATTCGTCACCGACAAACCAATGGCTTAAAAGTCACTGAATCGAAGAGTCCTTTGATGAAAGAAACAAGATGGACCAATAAATTAAAAGATCTATATAAAGAATGGAATACTCGCCATATGGAGACGGGAGAAAGAGATTTGTTTGTGGGTTTCCCATTTCTTTCGGGAACACTACATGATGGTACGTTTATTCATGGTCCACTTCTATTTTATCCCGTTGAGTTGAGTAAGAAAGACGGAGATTGGTTTCTTTCCTTTGAAGAAGACGGGGAAGTGATTTGGAACCGAGCGTTAATGCTGGCTATCCAACAAGCCAACGAAATTAAGATTACCGAAAGTCAATTGGAGCAAGCGCTCCCGTTGAAAGATTCCTATGATCTAGATTCTTACCTAAAAACATTATGGGATTGGGGTATACCACTTCACTCCCCACAACCGAAAGAAGATTTGTTACTTGTCTCGTTAGAAGACAATGTGAAGCTGTTAAAGGACGCGGTCGCCGAAGGGGATTCAGGAAAGAAGTTTACATGGGATCAAGTTAAGACTCCGCTCACCCTTGTCCCCCATGCGATTCTTGGAAAGTTTAGCCAAGGGAAAAAGGGGATTTCAAAAGACTATCAAGCGTTAATTAAAGAGGTTGAGCAGGGCGAGAAAGCCGAGTTAGTGGCAGCACTATTAAATGAAATGACATTGGAACTCGGAGAGACGGACGAAAAAAAGGTATTGAATGTCGATGATGGGAACGAAGAGGAGCATTTGTTTTTACTCGATTCCGATTCGTCGCAAGAGGAAGTGATTTTGTCTGCACGCTTTGAAAGAGGACTCGTTGTCGATGGGCCACCGGGTTCAGGGAAGTCTCAGGTGATAGTCAATTTGATTGCCGACACCCTCCGAGTTGGCAAACCCGTACTGTTGGTTGCTGAAAAAAAAGCAGCACTGACTGTCGTAATGCAACGGTTGCAGGAGGTCGGGTTAGAGGAATTTGTAGCGTTGGTCCATAACGATAAAGATGATCGTAAGTCACTCTATGAAAAAATCGTTAAGAATGTACAAGGTCAGCCTGAAGCAGGATATGAGCAAGTCAAACAGGAGTACATTCATTGCTCTCAACAAATTGCAGCAAAAACGACGTATATTAAAGGCATTGCAAATACTTTGTGGGAATCACAATCCAACGGCCTTTCCTTGTTTCGGATGTACGATCGAGCCTTGAAGTATAGAGGACGGGAATCAATATTTCGCCCGCCCTCACAAGGATATGATATGAAGATTCATGAACTTGACAAACTTAAGGGAAAGTTAGAACGTCTTGGCCGCTATGCCATGCGCTATCGCCATAGAGAGCATCCGTGGTCGAAACGAAAGTGTATGGCGGAATGGAATCTTGAGCAGCGTAATAAGTGGCTTGATGCCTTAGGTTCCCTTTTGGCCAAGGAAGAACAGGAAGCACAAGGACGAAAGCAGTTTGAAATTTGGGGATTGCCCTTAAGTTATTTAGTAAGGAATGGACAAGGTTTCGACCAAGGCCAAAGGCTCCTCCGCCGAGCAATGGATCGAAAGTGGTTCGCAAAATGGTTTTGGAATCGTTGGGTCAAAAAGTATCATGACGTTGTGGAACGGTTAGGTGGGAGTTCTGAACTCGAATGGGACAAATTGTTAGAACAATTTTCTAACCTTGGGGTATGGCGGGGAACACGTGAGCAGGTTGAACACCACATTCAAGGGTTAAGCGCCATTTTTCCTGAAGACCATCTCCAAGATCAACTTCAACGTTGGAAACAGGGAGAATCTCTACGTGATTGGCTGGAAGGATTACGAGAGTCATTGCTATCAGATTGGGACGATATGAAACAAATGGATCGTGAAGAAATGTCCCTCTCTCCAACGGAGCGCCTGATCTTCGAGAATTGTATGCAGGTCCTCCCTCCGACGAAGGAACAATCACAAGGACCATTGTGGTATGAACAAGTTGAACAAGCTTACCTTGACTATTGGATCCACCTAGCTGAAGAGGGTAATCCAAGGGTCAAAGATGTTTCTGAAGAAGAATATGAGATTCAGCGTCAACAATACGGCTCCCTATTAAAACGAAAACAAGAGGTCGCCGCTGCTTACCTTAAGTTGAAGCTCCAACAAGAAGTCGCTGAAATCCCTGAAAAGGAGAGGAGCGATATCGCCTATCGTAGCGGATTGAAGAACAAAACATGGCCGATTCGCAAATTGCTACAAGAGTATCCGGATATATTGGCTAAAGTCATGCCCGTCTGGTTGGTGTCTCCTTCGGTTGCGAGTTCCATCTTTCCGTTAGTAAAAGAGATGTTTGACCTTGTTATCTTTGATGAAGCGAGTCAATGTCCAGCAGAATATGGAATACCGGCATTGTATCGAGGACGTCGCATCATCGTGGCAGGGGATGAAAAACAACTCAAACCAACGATGATTGGTATGAAAATCTATGAGATGGATGAGGACGACGAGGACTATTATGAAGACATCCAAATGGCTGATTCCTTGTTGGATTTGGCGAAGCGAAACTTTAAGAGAAAACCGTTAGAATGGCATTACCGTTCAAAGTATGAGGAGCTCATTAATTTCTCGAACCACGCCTTCTACAAGAACATTCAAGTGGCACCAAATGTCCTCCCCACGCAAAATCCGCCTGCTATCCAATGGTTTCATGTGGAGAATGGGGAATGGGCAAACAATTCAAACCTGTCAGAAGCAAAGAAAGTCGTCGAACTTATTGTGGACCATTACCTCCATGGAGATCTGAACTTGTCCTTAGGTGTTGTGGCAATGAATGGACACCAACAGAACCTCATAGAGCGGTTGATTGCCAAAAGGGCACAGGAAGATCCTGAGTTTGGGATGGTTTATAACCAAGTGATGGGAGGAGACTTGGAGAAAACTTTGATCGTCCGCAACATTGAAAATATTCAAGGTGATGAACGTGATATCATTATTTTCTCCGTCACCTATGCAAGGGATATTAAAGGGAATACCTCGGGGCGATTTGGCTTGATTAATTATGATGGTGGAGAGAATCGTTTAAACGTGGCAATTACTCGTGCCAAACAAGGAATGCGTATTGTCGCCTCCCTCTATCCCTCGGAAATGGCAGGAGATGAACAAAATGACGGTGTTTATTTCTTTAAGCGGTATTTGGAGTATGCCCATGAGATTTCACAAGGGAATCTCCAAGGAGCGAAGTCCGTACTAGCTCGGATGAACAAGGATTATAAAATGAGTCAGGATAGTCAAAGGTTGAAGTTTGATAGCATCTTTGAGGAGGAAGTCTACAACTCCCTCTCAGAGAAGGGGTATCGCTTGATAACTCAGGTGGGTGAGTCTTCTTATCGGATTGACTTAGGAGTGGTGGATCCGAATAACCCTAATTCTTATTTGATGGGTATCGAGTGTGACGGGGCGATGTACCATAGTTCCAAAACCGCACGAGAGAGGGATGTCACCCGTCAACGGTTCTTGGAAAAACAGGGCTGGACGATTGAGAGGGTCTGGAGTCGGAACTGGTGGAAACACCCGCAGAAGGAAGTAGCGAGGATTGAGCAGCGAATACAGGAAGAGATGAAGAAGCGTTTGGCGGTAACCTCTTAATAAATAATTTACAAAATAGAATTATTCTACTTTGGCATTACATGCTCAAGGGTCAGCGTATAATGGGAATTAAGTCAAGAGTAAATATTTTAAAAAAAAGGCCGAACTTAAGTAGAACCCCTTTATTCCATTTTTAGTGAATTTACTGGTCAGTCCCCCGGTATGCTAAAGCATTAACGCGTCGGGGGACTAGTATAGAAAATAGGTCAAATAAATTGAAAAAGGCCACCGTTTTCAATATAAAATGGAAGTACCTATCACAGAACTTCTAATTTTACTACCCCCACCAAGGAGTTGAAAACGATGGCATATTCATTATTTAACCATATTCAAGGTAGAAATGGAAGTCGATGGGCAGAGTTTGTACGAGAGACAGGGACTGAAAATTTGTTGATGGTGGCGATTGATGCAGCGAAATTCACACAAAAAGCACTAATTGGTACGTTTTATGGGGATATTTTAGTAAAACCTTTTGAGTTTGATGCGTCTATGACGGGTTTTGAATACCTTAAAAAGGTTATTCATTCGGAGAAGGAAAAATACAAACTTAAAGAGGTAGTAGTGGGTATTGAAACTACTGGGCATTATTACGAGGATTTTGTTCGACGATGCCATTCAAATGGGTTTCATGTTAGAACCTTGAATGCAGCCACTACAGCCCAGGAAAGGCAAGCTCTTTTAAATTGGTCTAAG